>JANNVM010001019.1:0-2210 GCA_031414455.1 Verrucomicrobiota bacterium | reverse complement strand
GTCAGCGCCTTCGACTGGCTGGAAGTGCTGGACAGCACCGGCATCCCCAACGGTGAATCCGCCGTCGCCCTCGTGGAGCGCGTCGGACCCTGTCTGCTCCGGGTTCTCCATGACAATCCCCACCGGAGTGTCGCCATTGCCTGTCACGGCGGCATCATTCGAGTCATCCTTTCCCTGCTCCTTGAGTGGCCTCTCGCCCGCATGGCTCACTTCAATATCGAATACGGCAGCGTCACCGTCGTGGAACTCCAGCCGGAGAAAAAGCACGCCGTCGAGATCGAACTGCTCAACTGCTGCCCGCTGCGGGACGGGTTCCGGGCGGGGTGATTTTTTTGATTTTTTCCCCGGCTAACCTCAAATTCCAAACCACAGTCGCAGAGTCGCAGAGTCGCCTCAACTTGCGCCATGAGCGGTTCGGCAACGACGCCCAATTTCCTTGTGAATACCTTGCCGGGAATTGGCCGCACGCCTTGGACATCGAATGCGCCGTCGTGCAACCAGCGCAATGCCGTGGGAACTTCAAAGCGTGTGCCCCACAAGCTCGTGGTCTGCGGCACGACCGAATACAGTGCGCGTTCGTTGCCGGCAAAGGGAACATTGACGACAAGACATGGCCGCACTTTCGCCGCCAGTCCCAGGTCCACCATCCAGACTTCGCCCCGGCGCGGGTTCATGACTTCTTTTGCTCATCGAGATCGTAGGCGGCAAATGCTGCGTCTGCCTCAGCCACAATATCGTCGTCAGTAACCGTCCCCCAGCGGTCATTGGAATAATAAGCCGGGGCCGTTAACCGGTTCATTCTGGCCAGTGCATGACGCAGCACGGCTCGTAGAGGCTCGGCCTCCAACTGGTCGAGAGCGGATTCAATTTCTGCGACGGTGCTCATGAGGGGAAGATATGAATGAGGCGGTCAATGCCAAGCTGTAAGTTCATGGTCACAGTCCCTCACTCCTCTTTGACCTCCGGCAGCTTGTCAGCGCGGTAATCGGCGAGGGTCTTTTCCAGTGCTGCCTTCATGCCGCCTTCGGCGAGGTTCACCGCTTCCTCCTGGAGGCGGAGGGCTTCGTCTTTCTTCGCCTGGAGAAAACAAACGCGGGCGAGCGTGTCGAGAGAAGCGGGGTCGCGATGGGCATGGAGGTCCACGCTGCGTCGGGCGGTTTTTTCGGCTGCAGTTAGGGTGTCGGGCTGCGGGGCGGGGAAGCGGGTGAGGAGCTTCCACGCGATCTCATTGAGCAGCGGGCCATTGTCCTTAAACGTTTCATCGGAAAGGCGGGTGGCGAGGGATGCGGCCTCCGCTTCCTGTTTCCGGCCGGCCGCGATGAGGAAACGGGAAAAGGCGAGGCGGGATTTTTCGTCCGGTGAGGCGGCGGATTTTTCCAGCTCGTCGGCAAGGCGGGCGGCGCGTTCGTGATCGCTGGCGTCGAGAGCTTCCTGGAGTTGTGTGAGGCTGGCGGCAGGTTCCGCGTCCGGCGGGCGGGCGGCATCGGCGGCCGCCTGTTTGATGAGCCAGAGAATGCTCCGTGCGGGGATGGCTTCGTGCAGGGTGAGATGTGCCACCGCCTTGCCGTCCGAGTTCTTGCCATCGCCCAGATGCGAGATGGTGGCGACATGGCTGATGGCATTGCCGCAGGTGTCGAGCAGAGGCGAGCCGCTGGAGCCCGGAGCCCAGTCGGTGCTGGCGTGCATCCGCAGGTGTTTGAGGTCTGTGTCATTGCCGGGGCGCGCCGTTTTGGGATCCCAGTAAAAGCGGTTCACCATGCCGGCGGTGAAGTAACCGCTGACATTGAGCGGGCTGCTGAGGAGGAAGGCGGGGTCGCCAGGACGGATTTGATCGTTGAGCGGGAGCGGTTCCGACTTCAGTCCGTCCACGCGCAGGATGCAGGCATCCATGGTGCGGCTGCGGGCAATCACCGCGGTAACGGGAAAGACATTGCCTTCGCTGTCCACGGCGACGAGCCGGCCCTCGCGGATTTCCGCGCCGGGTTCCGCCACATGATAGCAAGTCACCACCGCCCCGTCAGCGGAAACCGGATAGCCGCCGGCGAGATTGACATGCCAGTGCTCGCACTTGTGGCAAAGATAGTGCCAGCCGATCCACAGCTGGCTGCGCTGGGCGGCCTGCCACACTTCAGCGGGGCGCAGCGGTGTGGTTCGGCAGGGCGGCAGAGTGATAGCGGCGGGCGCGGGCTTTTGCAGCGCGGCTTTCACCG
>JANNVM010001018.1:0-2838 GCA_031414455.1 Verrucomicrobiota bacterium | reverse complement strand
CATGATTCCCGTGCCGGGCCTGGAGCAGGCCACCAACGGCCTCGCGATCATCTGCACGAAGATCGCCAACAAGATGGGCCTGCTCATTGGCATCGAATCCATTCAGAGCGGCACGAAACTGATGGATCCGGAAGGCAAGTGGGGCGAGTGGATGGTGAATGAAGGCTGCAGCGGCATCCGGTCACTCGTGGCACTGATGCTCATCAGTTATGCCTACGCCATGGTGGTGCATAAGAAGTGGTGGGAACGCTTCGTGATCTTTGCTGCGGCCATTCCCATTGCCATCGTGGCCAACGGTGTCCGCATCACGACCATTCTGATTGTGGCCCAGGTCAATCATAACTTCGCCGCCAATACCTGGCACAACTATTCGGGCTTTTTCAGCTTCGGAGCGGCCCTCGCGCTCCTCATGCTGCTCAGTTTCATTATGCGCAAAGGCTTCCGCGCCCTGCGGCCCAAAGTTAAAGTCACCCGCATCGGCGAGCCCGCCGCTACCCCTCCCACGCCATGATCCGCCGCCTCGCTATTTTTCAGATCATCCTGCTCGGCGGACTCAGTCTCGTTTTCGCGCTGCCAAAGACGCCGCCGATCAAAGACGCTGCCCTGAACACAGATTTACCGAACTTCCTCACCCTCTCCAACTGGTACGGACAAAGGGCTGGCGCCCCGAGCAGGGAGGAACTCGACATCCTTGCGAAAGACACTGAGTTTTTCCGCCGCGACTATCGCCGCGAAGTCTCGCTTTCGGAGCAGCGGGCGCTCGCGGCTCCCGGCAAAGAGCAGTATTACCCCGGCCTCGTGGACGTGCTGAATGCCAGCATCGTTTTGTCCGGCAAGGATCTCAGCAACAGCATCCACGCCCTTGAGCGCTGCCTCACCGCGCAGGGCTTTAACATCCCCGAAGCCTCCACCATGCTCATCAAGCTCAGGAGTGGCCAGACCCTGCCGGTGCGCCGGCTGCTCTGCGAAAAAGCCGAGGCCGGCTCCAAACGCATTGCCCGCAGCATCGCCTATTACTGGTTTGTCGGTCACGACTACGTCACGGGCAATCACGTCAAACGCGGCATCAAGGACTTCATGGATCGCATCTTTCACGGCTATGATCAGCGCTGGGCCTACATCACCGTCACCGCTCAACTCGATCCCGGTCAGGTCGCGGAAGTTCCCGAGGGCAGCAAGGAACCGCAGGCGGCGAAATCCGAGAGCGGTCATCTTCTCTACCGCCGCCCGCTGACGGGCGGGCAGGCCGACGCCCTGGTCCAGGAGTTCATTGGCGACCTCGGCCCGGATATCATCAAGGTGGATCAGATCAGGGAGTGGCCGAAGGAGTAGGGTGGCAAACATCAGGCTCCAGGCACCAAAGAAACATCAAGCTCCAAGCCAGGCGGGTGCTGTGCACGGCGGATTTTTGCACGGACCCACTGGGAGTGACGGGCTGAGGCCGCAATTCATAGGCCACTCTTCTAATCGCCTCTGGAATGCGCCTTTGGCGGAGATTGCCAATGGCGGCTGCAACCCGCCACTCCCAGTGCTCAATCTCCGTGCAAAAATCCGCCGTGGGTGCTGCGTTCCGCCGGAACTTGATGTTTGATGTTTGGAGTTTCTTTGGTGCCCGGGATTTGGGGCCTGGAGCTTTTCCTCCATACCAGTCCACGAAAAAAAGCGCGCCCGGCGGACCGGACGCGCTTTGCAACATTCTGGGACGGGTGCCTTAGGACTGGCTGTGCTCTTCAACGTAGGAGACGACGTCGCCCACGGTCTGCAGCTTCTCGGCTTCTTCATCGGGCACCTCGATGGAGAATTCCTCCTCGAACGCCATAACGAGTTCCACGGTGTCGAGCGAATCAGCACCGAGGTCTTCGATGAAGCGCGCGTCTTTCACAACCTGCTCGGCGTTCACGCCAAGCTGATCTACGATGATGTCTCTGACTTTGTCTTCGATGGTTTTTTCGGACATAAAATGGGAAGGTCTGGGGTCTAATTTGGCCGTTCCAGTATCAGTCCGATTCTGGAATGCAACGGAAATTCCCTCACTCAAAACCGACCCGCCGGAAGGGGGCTTCGGGAGGGCTTTCCAACCGGGAAGCGGGTGTGCAGGATGTCGTCCCATCTGCGTTACCTCCATGAAATCCCCCGCCCGCCGGCCATGCGGGCTCTCTGTTTCCGGCCTCCAACGCGCCGCTGGTGGCACAGCAGGAGGTGATTCTGCAGCGGCGCTTCGATTACAAAAACATCCCGTCCAGCGGCACGGCCACCATCCGTGTCAGGCTCAAAACTATTGACGTCTGCCAGGTCCGCCGGTCCGCGCCAGGAAGATGGCTAAGCCCGTTCGGAGTTCAGCCTTCAGGCTGCTCCCCGCCGGAACAGGCTAAAGCCTGAACTCCGAACGTCGCCGGCGGCTCATCCTGTTTCCTCTGACATCACGGGACCGGAATTCACGGGGGATTTCCCTTGAGAAGCTGGAGCCGGTAAATGGACTGGAGGCGGGCGAGTTCCGGGTGGATGCCATCCTGTAGTGGCGGCAGCGGAACTCCGGAGCAAAGACGCTCAATCTCGGCGGTGAACTGCGCGCGGTCCGGCGACGGGACGTGTTTCATGGCGGCGGTAAGGGCTCCGAGATATCTGGCATCCAGATCAGTTAGTGAGTGCCCCGGAGCCGGCGGGATTTCGACTGGCGGAATCTCTGCGACAGCGGGCGGCGGCCCGGTGGCCTCCCGCGACTGTATGTCAAAGTAAATGTCCCGCGCGGCATCCGGCGGGCCGGGTTGCGGCGCTTCGGGCCCGGTGATGACGGGCGGTACGGTGTTGTCAGGGCGGAGTTTGATCCACGCCGCAGTG
>JANNVM010001017.1:0-2249 GCA_031414455.1 Verrucomicrobiota bacterium | reverse complement strand
CCCGCCGCCGAACGCTCCGCGGCGTCAGATCCCGATCGCGACGGTGTTCCCAACATCGTGGAGTTTGGCCTCGATCTCGATCCTTCCCGGGCGGACGTGCATCTGTTGCCGCAGCCGCGACTGGTGGTGCAGGGCACGCAGCACTTCCTTACCCTGACCTGGCAGCCGCGCGATCCTTCGAATACGACGCGGTGCGAGATCACGCCGCAGCAGTCGGGCAATCTCCTGGCGTGGACGAATGTGCCCGCAGCTTCCATTGTGAGCGGATCGCCAAACACACGGACGGTGAGCGTGCCCGTCATGCCCGGGCAGCGGGTGTGGCTGCGGTTGCAAGTCCGGCAGTTGGGGCTGTGATGCTTTCCATGAAGATCATGTTTCGTCTGCTTCCTGCGACGCTCGGCCTTGCGGCACCGGTGGCGCAAGGCGCGGTGTTGAGCTACACTGAGGTGTTTCGTTATCTCGAAAGTGGGCTCACCACTTACCAGTCCACGGATCCATTCGCTGATTCAGAACTGAGCATCGCTGGACTGGACAGTCTCGCCATGCAGCGGTTGGCGCTGGGGGACAGCGCCATCGTCCTGTCGTCGCGCATCGCCGGCCTGACCGGGCGCGGAACTTCCTTTCTAAAGGTCACGTTCAGCCTTGATGAGCCGTCGGCATGGAGTCTCACAGGCAGCTTCGGATTGCTGGGCAGCGACGGGATCGCCTGCGTGAGCTTTCAGGATATGGCGCACCGGGAGACAACGATTGTGAATGAAATCATATTCGCACCGCCACTGGTGTCGGAGACCCGGGCACTGCAATTCGGCGGGGTGCTCGCTGCGGGCAGTTATTCACTGGAAGCAATGATCTATGGCGGCGGGGACAATCAAATGGCCCGTGCGAGTATAGATGCCGTCTTCACCATTCCTGAGCCGGGCGCGTCGCTGCTGTCGGTGGCGGCGCTGATGTTAGCCGCGAGGAGAAGGCGCTGAGGGAATCACTGTGCACGCAGTCTCGTGAACTGGCGGACTCCCGTCGCGGGGAATCGAATATCCAGTCGTCCGCCACCCAGTTCGACAATTGTCGGCGCGGTCACCGGCACCCACGGGGTCGTGAGGTCGTCCCTGACATCCACGCCGTGCGCGTTTGTCAAATAGTAGGACCTTCCAATGAGGCGCCACTGGCCGCCGACGATGGCGACTGTTTCAAATGCCATGTCCGGAACGGGGAATCCCGCATGAGGCCAACCTGGGAACCAGTTGGTCGTGCGCAGTCCGGTGGCTGGGGGCTGGGCTTTGGCGTGCAGGCTTTTTCCGGCAGATGGCACCGTGAGGAAGAAGCCAGTGGTCCAGATGCCTTTGGCCGAGGCGGTGCCTTCGCGGCCAGTGGCCACAAAAGATCCGCCCCACTGGACAAAATCATCCATGGCGGTGGTGCTGGAGAAACTGCCGCTGTTGTAGAGGCCGAGATCGCTGCTTGTCAGGTTGAGTGACGTGACCGTGAATAGCCGTGATTGCCCTGCGGCGATGGTTCCCGAGGGGCGGGAACCGTAGGTGCGGCGGTGGCAGAAGAACCAGGGACTCAGGTCCACCGACGCTGCGCCGAAGTTGGTCAGCTCTACGTTATTGGTGGCGGTCATCGTCACTTCCGTGATCCTGACCTGGGCCTGTGCGGAGGGCATCGCGCAGAGGATGACTGTGGCAGCCAGGGCGGCAGTGGACCGAATGCAGGATTTATTCATGGCGCGCATTTTGACAAGGCCGTGGATGCTGGCAAGACTTGAATGGCCGAAAGTGTAAGACTGACGGCCGCGCGGCGGTAGTGTTCCTCCTCCCCATATGAGCTTCGCCCTCTTCGATCTCGATCAAACCCTCCTGCCTTACGATACCCAGGCGCTGTTTTGCAATTTCGTGCTCCGCCGCCACGGCTGGAGGCGTGGCTACCTCGGGCTCTTCACGGCGGCGGCCCCGCTCCGGGGACTGCACCTTATTGGGGCCGGGGGGATGAAGCGCGCGTTTCTCAGCTTTCTGTGGCGCATGCCCCGTGCTCACCTCACGGAACTGGCGCATGAGTTTGCCGAAACCATCGTGCCGCCGCTGCTGTATCCGGAAATCATGGAGGAAGTGGAGAAACACCGGGCCGCTGGCCGCACGCTCGTGCTGAACACGGCCAGTCCGGAGTTTTACGCCACGGCTATCGCCCGCGTCCTCCGGTTCGATCATGTCTTCGGAACGCGCGTGGTTTTTCAGCATGATCCGCTGCCGCTC
>JANNVM010001016.1:0-6396 GCA_031414455.1 Verrucomicrobiota bacterium | reverse complement strand
GCGCGGTTCGCCGAAGGGCGCAGTTGTCGTCACGTGCCCGACATCAATGTCGTCGCCGGCGCGAACTTCACTAAACGTATAGGTCGAGTTGACTTCGCTGGCAGCGGTGCCGTAGGTGCGTCGGATCCATTCGTAGAGCGAGATGCCGGTGACGTCCGGGCTGAAGTGGTCAAAGTACTCTCCCGTGCGTGCCTGCGGGGTGACGAGATCCGGCGGATTGAAGGTGCGAACAGTTACCCCGTCAATGTTCGACAGGTTGTCTCCTGCTTTCGAGTCATTAACCACCACATCGACATCATCGCCTGCCCGGATACGGTCGATGGTAACGGAAAGGCTTGTCGCAGGAGGGCTCTGTGACCGGTCGTGCAGCGTGATATCGAGCACGGCATCCTTTCCGGCATTCACCTCAAGGTCCACCTGCTTGAGGGTCGGTGCCACATCCTTGTTGACGGTGTGAGTGATGCGCATCAGCTCGACCATGAGCGGACTGCGCCCTGCACCTTGATTTCCGACATCGCCGCTGGCATCGACATAAAGCGTGTTGGTGCGGATCAGGCCTTCGTCAAAAATCGGCGCCGGCAGGGCCAAAACCTCACCAACCAGACCCGGCTCGTCGACACGGATACTGCCGCGCTGGTTTTCGATGGTGGTCTTGCCGATCACGTTCTCGATTCCTCCCAGCAGGATGATGTTGCTGTCGGGATTGACGCCGGCGATCAGGTTGCGAATCTCAACGTGGGTCTGCGGATAGAAGAGGTTGACGTCGAACTCGAAGGTATCACCGATGGTGTTTTCGAGGAGCGATTGATTATTGTCGAGATTGTTCGCCCCGCGGAACGGGATGTCATCGACAACGATTTCGACAACCGCCGAACCGTCATGGGTATCGATGTGGTTGACTACCAAATCCCGGTTGGACGCGTTTTTGAGACGCACGTAATCCCATGTCCGCTGGCTTTCGACCAATCCGTTGTTGCCCCAGATGACGCCCGCCGGAGCGCCACTGAGTTCATTGGCGAAGAATGTCGCCTTCCCGGCCTCGTCATAAATGATGTCGTCGAGGATCACCTGGCTGCCGGAGACCGTGTCGCCAATTTGCTTGCCGGCATTGGCGCCGAGGAATTCGACGTTGGTCAGTTTGACGATCTTGCCGGCTGCGTCGATTTCGAGTTCCGGATTGGGTTCACCGAGCAGGATGACGTGCGACTCCCAGAAGATCTCGCGCCGGGCCTCCTTCGGGCCGTCGCTTTCGCTCGCTCCATCGCCGACGTCGATCCACGCCCCGGAGCTGCTCGCGCTCGCATCCGAACTTAAATTATCCTGCACCGCGTTGACATTGAGCTGCGCGGTGCGCAGCACGGCATCGTGGAGACCTCCCACCTTGGCGCGCGTGTAAAGGTCAACGTTGGCCTCACTGTCAGTGCTTCCGCCGGCTGCGTCGAGATCCGAGTCCGAGCGCGCGTAGTTATTGGTTTCGAGGTATTTGGAATCTACGGTGATCTTCTCGTTGCCGGTGATCTCTGAACCACCCAGCAGGCGCACTTCATTCAGAGACGCGATACTGCTCATCGCAAAGGCGTCGCAATCCGCGCCTGCTGCAGTTACGTCGGTTTCGGCATAAGCGCGGGCTTTCAACAGGTCGACATAAGCGCCGACGACGACTTGTTTGCCGAGCAAATCGGCATTCCCCTGAATTTCGGTACGCGTTAATGCTTTTTCCTCGTTAGGATTGAAACCGTTTCCGATGTCGTTGTCGTTGTCCGCGATAAAGACGCGCGCATAGGTGTTGGCACCCACGCCAAAACCGCCGGCGTCGACTTCGGCGTCTGCATCGCCGTTGACATTGGCGCGCGAATCGACCGTCAGCAGATTGCCGGCTGTCAAATCGCCGTTAACCAGGGTCTTGGCGTCGTAGTTCACATACACGGTGCTCGTGGCGTCGGCACCCGCACCCAAACCGTAACTGCCCGTGATCGCGAGGCCGGTTACCGACGACTTCACGCCGGACCTGACCAGGATGTCGTGTGATGCCGTCAATTCCGCATCGCTGCCGATTTCCAGTTTGGAATGGTGGATACCGGTCGTGGTGGTGGTGCCCGCGCCGATCGCGATGCCGCCGCCGCCGGCGCCGTCGGATGTGGCGCTAACCGATACCAGGCTATCGGTTTCGAGATTGATGTTGGTCGCCGCCAGTTGCGCGCCGCCCGCCACGATCAAATTCGTGGTGACGGTCTGTGCCGCCCTTGCGTCCGAACTGCTGACCTGGATCAAGCCGCCCGCCACACCGGTCGTGCTGGAAGTCACCGTATAGTCGCCAGAGGGCGCACCGGTCACGCCGCGCGCGCCGCCGACGCCGTCGAAGCGATCGTCAGAGTTCAGACCGCTGCTGATGTCCAGAATCAGATTGTGCAGATTCAGAGGATTGACGTTGTCGCCGTCGATGCCTCCGTTGCCCGACAAGTCGAGACTTTCGACCACGAAAGTATGATGGCCGCCGGTCAATCCTGAATTCGAAATCGGAATCGCCGCTCCGCCCGGAGTCAGGGACAACTGGAACTTGCCCGCATCGCGGTTCACCACGAAGTACGATTGACCGTCGGTCAAACCGTTCATCGGTTCGTCGTTGAGGGCTCGCAGGAAGTGCGTGGTCTTGATGGAGGTGTCATCGGTCTTCCGCACCAGATCCATCACGATGGGATCGAAGAAATCGTCGCCCCCGCCCGGGTTGCCGTCCCCTCCGAGGTTGATGTGAGTGGCATCGGCCAACGTGCGTGCAAGGCGAATGTAATTGACGCCGTCGCTTGCCTCATGGACTACGAAATAGTGAGTGCCGTTGACCAGATCGGCTGAGGCACCGGCCACCTCAATCGAAGTCGGAACGAAAAAGTCGTCGCCAGGCTCCGGCGTAGCGTTGTCATTAAAGACACCGCCGCTGGTGCGATAGATAACTTCCTGTCCGGTGGTCCAGCCATGGTTCGGGACAAAGACACGATTGTTATTGGAGCCCGTGACATTGCTGACCGTATCGTCGCTGGTATCGGCCGTTCCCTGGGTGTCGATCGTCACGACAGCATCGACCACTGAACTGCTAAAGAACTGTTGAGCCGGCACGTGGTAGGTGACCGGCAGGTTGGGATTCGTAAAGTTATTCCCGGCGACGATATAGTTGTCGTTGGGCCCGCCGTCCGTTCCGACATTGCCTAGGCCTGCCTCGAGGGATGGCGTCGCCTGGCCTTCTGCCTGCAATTTGATGGTTTCGTCGTCAACTACGAAGACTTTATAGCGCGTGCCCGCAGTCAACCCGCCGACCGGGGTGAGGCCGTTCTCAGGTTGATAGAAGACCAGGTCTCCGGTCCTGAAGTTGTGGTTATAGCCAAAACCGACGGTATCATTTTGGACATTGATGGCGCCGTTGAAAGAGGCACCGAGATAGATCTCGTTAGCGCTTCTTGCGATGACGGTGTACTTGCGTCCATTTTCGAGGCCGCCGCCGCTGCCCGAGAAAACAATTTGCGAACCGTCATGCAACAAATGCGCGGCACCGAAATCGATGAAGTTGCCGCTGCCGTCCGAACTGACGATGGTGCCGTCGGACGCTTTTATTGCCGCCAGGCCGTGGCCGGCCTTGATGTTGATATCGCCTCCGGCCGTAACCTGATTCGCCGCCCCGACGTTCAGCGCCGCGTTTGCAGTCGCATTGGCTGAGCTGTCGATATCACCGACAGTGACCAGACCGATGCTCTGAGTGGTCGTGCGGCTGTCCGAGTCGGTGTTGAGCGCCGCCAGCACATTGATGTCGCCTTCGACATTGATGTCCGTTGAGCCGGAGGCGAAGCCGAGATTGAGATGGGCGTTGGTCGTGGCATATACCGTGCCCAGATCGATGGCGACGACCCCGCCCGACGTCGAACTGAGCGTGCCCTCCGAAACCGTGTTGCCCTCAGCCTTCACGTTCAGGTTATTGGCGGAACCAACGTCCCCGTAGAAATTGACGGTCGTCGTCCCGAGCGCATCGGCAGTCGCGTTGCCACTGTTCACCGCACCAAGGCCTGCAGACGTGTTCGAGAGCGTTGCAAAGGCGGTATTGGAGTGCTGCCCGCTCACGTTTACATCTCCTCCACCCGTGCTCAAATCGGTATTGGACCCAATCTCGACCAGCATGGTCGAATTCGCATCCACGTCTACAGTGGCAATGCCAACCCCTATGAGGCCGACGGCAATATTTTCGGCCGAACCGACCGCGCCCTTTCCGTTGTCACTGCCGTCATTCTGGGTTAGGAAATTCGTGCCGTCGTGATTGAGACGGGCGGCGATATTGACATTGCCCGCGGCACCGGAGGCATTCACTTGGCCGCCGGTCCCGACTTTAAGCGTCGCGCCGGCATTGAACTTCACATCGGCTGTCGAGACGTTAATGGCGGCGAAGCCCACCGCAGTGGCGGCACCCGCGCCGCGGGAGAAACCAACGAAGTCGATCAGCATGTCGATGTCGCCCGCCTGCGCCGTCAAATCGACATTATCGCCAATCCGGCCGGTCACCTGGCTGGCATTCAGCGCGTGAGTCGAGACGAAGTTGAGCCCGGCCAGGCCGAATCCCGCTGCCGATGCTTCCGCGGTGACGTTGGAGGTGAGTTTGGCGTCGGCATCGATGCCAGCCGCCTGGGTTGTCGTGATCGTGGCCCCCGTGCCGACGCTACCTCCATCCGGATCTCCGATCCTGACATTGGCCGATCCGTGGTCCTCGGCAATCGAATCAAGATTGGTAATCGTCGCCACAAACGATCCTCCCACGGACGTGGTCAGCGCGTGAACGTCATGCGTCGCGACGGCTGACAGCTTGACGGAGTCCGCGTTGATCGTGCCGCCGTCGCCGATCCATGCCGAGGTGTCGCTGTCGACGAGCGTCTTGATGTCGGTCTGCCCATACTGAACCACGCCGGCGACGCCGATACTGTTCGACGACGGCTTTGCAGTCGTGTAGGCATCTGCGGTGATGGTGAGCGTACCACTCAGCGTCAGCGTCGCATTGTCACCAACGTAAGCCTCGGTGTCGTGGGCCGCCGTGGCGAGGATATTGGTGAAGGAAACGTTTGCGATGCCGGCACCGCCCGCCGGATTGACGAGTGCCTTGGCTTCGGTGTTCGCGTCCGCATCGAGAACGACGTTGCCGGCGGTGATGTTGGCCCCGTTGCCGATGAAGGCGCGGGTTGCGGAATCCTGGCCCGTGCCCGCGCCCACCAGGGATGTGGCCGTCAGGTTCGCTACATTGGCGATGCCAGCGCCACTGACGGAGGTAACGGTCGCGTCCGCCATCGGCGATCCCGTGGCCGTAGTGGCCGTCGCTCTCAGGGTGCCTGCGCCCAGGCTCAGGATCGAATTGGCACCGACGAAGGCCTCGGTTTCCCGGCTGGCCACTGCGTTGGCGTTGATGAGGCTGACGGAAACTCCCCCGGCAGCCGCCCCGCCCTGGCTCCTGGCACGGGCTTGCGCCGTGGTTTCTGAGGCGCTCAGTGTCACATCGCTTGCCAGGACGTCGCTGTCCGCGCCGATGTAGGCACGTGTCGCCCCCAACATCTCCGCCTTGGGCTCGAGGAGGGTGACGCTGATCAAAAAGCTGCCCGACAACGAATTCAATTCCGCCTCGGCCACGGTAGCACCGGTAGCGGTCACAGTGACGGTGCCGGGGTTGTCGGCGGTGTCGCGAATCTTGATGTCCGCCCGGTGCGGCGCGGCCACGTCGGCGTTGTTGCCGACGTAAGCGTCCACCGCGTTGGAGGTCCGCGCGACCGGCGTGAGCGACTGGACGGTCGCCAAAAGCGACAGGTTGAAGCTGGCAGTATCGGCGTCTGCGCGCGCATCGCCGTGGGCGTTCAGCGCCAGTGAGTTCGACGTGATGTTGAGGCCGTCGCCCGCATAGGCGCGCGTCGCACCGCCCGCTTCCGCCAGCGGCTCGAAAAGGGCAATGCTGACTGCACCTGCACCCCCACCGCGGACCAGTGAGGTCGCGTCGATGTCACCGCGCGCATTGACGTTTACGGCGCCGCTGAGGTCGAGGCGCGCGCCGGGCTGGCCGCCACGGTTGCGTCCGTTGGAGGCACCCACATACGCCTCGGCTATCCCAAGGGCTTTGGCATCCGCCTTGGCGCTTCCAACTCCTCCGAGCAGGCTCAGATTTACGAGGCGGCTGTTCGCGTCGGCGATGAATTGCGCGGCATCGCCTCCCACCTTGCCGGCCTCGACCGTCAACGTACTGGCTTCCATCGCCACTCCATCGCGCACGTAGGCACCCACCGAGCCATTAACCGTGGCGGCCGCATCGAACAAACTGAGACTGAGCAGCCCGCCGAAGCTGATGCTGTCCGTGCTCGACAGGGCTTCCAGCCTGCCGTCGGCGTT
>JANNVM010001015.1:0-2846 GCA_031414455.1 Verrucomicrobiota bacterium | reverse complement strand
GCGGTATCGGCGGGACGTCAGCGGTCGCGGGCGGCGGCGGAACGGACGGCTCCGCAGCCGGGGCATCATGCGAGGCGGGAAAGGCAGGGATCGGTTCGCGGGGTATGGCCGCGGGCTCCATGGCGGCAGGGGCGGGTGCCGGCAGGGGCGATTCGATGATGAGCGGCGGCAGGGCGATGCGCTCCGGCTCATAGGGCCCGGTTCTTTCCTCCGTGACGGGTGGCGAAGAAGGACCGGCGGATTTGGCGCGCTTGACCTGGCTCTGCAGTTCCTGCTCAAGCCGGGCCGCGAGGGCCTCGTCGGCGCGGGTGAACCGGAAGACGATCTGACGTTTCTCCTCCTTGCTGTAGATGACGACGTCTTCGCTGAGGAACCCGCTTTCGTGCTGCACTTCGCAGCCGGTGAGGGCCACGGTGGCCGGGCGATGGCGAAACCAGCGGCGCCCGACGAAGACCAGCGCGCCCGGATGCTCCTTCACGCTGAGGAGCGTGCCAAACATATTGGGCGTGAGCGCGGTGAAACCCCGCACGCGGCCGGTGACGCAACGCACGGCCCAATGCACCGTGCAGACACCGGGAAGCTGGCCGTGCATCAGCATGTCCTGCTCCGCACTGACTTTTGCCGACAGTTTCACCCGGCCGGCCATGATGCCGGCAGGCAGCCGCACCTTTTTCCACATCAGGAAAAGACTCGCGCGGGCCACCCGGAACAGCCACGGAAAGAGCACCCACAGCAGCACGGTCAGGATCAAACAGACAATGAACCCCGCGAGCGGCCGGTGAATGGTGAGCGCAAAGACGCCGGCCACAAAAAGGTCCTCGCCGATGCTGATGAGGATATTCAGCAGCGGCCCGGGATTGTTATTGATGAGGAGCCGCGCGGAGGTTTTTGCGAGGTGCGTGGTGAGCCCGGCGACCCCGGCGAGCAATCCCGCCAGCGCCTGATAAGCGGGCTCGGCTTCACCCATGATGTGCAGCGCCAGCAGCACCGCGCCCGCGGGCCGGATGACGGTGTGCAGGGTGTCCCAGAGACTGTCCACCGCCGGAACCTTGTCCACGATGGTTTCGAGCAGGCAGAGCAGCAGCGCGACCGTCATCACCGCCGGATGCGCGAGGAAGGCGACAACATCCGGATTCAGCGCCAGCCAGCCCAGTTTGGCGGCAAGACCGGCAAGGAACGCCGTGAGATAAAGATTGATCCCGGAAAGGCAGGCCAGGGCAAAGGCGAGGGCAAGGATATGAAGGGCGGGCATGACGTGACCATAACGACACTCGCCGCGATTGCCATTCCGGGAATGATGAAATCCTCAATCGCCGGTCTTCCCGGCAGCGGCTTCACGCAACTCCACCTTAACATATTCACCCGGTCCTGTTTTGAGGTAGAGCGGCGGGACTTCACCTTCTGGAAATGTCTCGGTCGTGGTGTAGAGCCGCGGCTGCGGCACGGCGAGCGGGACGCGCCACATGCGGTCATCGCGGCGCTTGAGCAGCTCTCCCGTTTCCTCGGTGAGACTGAAAACGTTGTCGTGAATCGAGACGGGCACCGGGTCGCCACCGGGCTTGAAATAACTCATGTCGCCAATCGCCGTCGGATACCGGATGCCGCCTTTCTCATTGCGCCGCGCATCGCGCCATGCCAGCACCGCCACGGCACCGGTAAGAAGAGCGAACAGGATGATCACTCTCGCCGGGGTGCCGCGCGCGGTGTTCTGAGCCATACGTTATTCCCGGGCAGCACTGATTTTCTGCTGCAGCCGCGCAAGCAGTTCGGGGTTCTCCTCCAGCTCTTCAGTCAGGATGCGCAGCACCCGCAGCGTGGGCCGGCTGATGTGATGCTCCATGCCCTCCACATCCGCATAAATCGTAGCCGCATCGAGCCCGAAGTGGGCCAGCAGCCGCGTCAGGAGCTGATGCCGCTGCCGCACCGCCGCACCGATGCGCTGCCCGGCCTCCGTCAGCACGGTGCCCCGGTATTTTTCGTAAACCACGAGCCCATTGGCATCCATGCGCCGGATCATGTTCGTCACACTCGCCTGCGACACGCTCAATTTCTCCGCGATGTCCACCACCCGGGCATATCCCTTTTCCTCAATCAAGTGACTGATCTGTTCAAGATAGTCCTCGACGGCGGCGGATTCGGTGGAGCGCTGATTTTCAACTCGGGGCGGCATGGAACGCAACGATAGCCCGCCGCCCTGTCCCCGGGCAATGGATTTCTGAGGATTCCATGGGCCTGTGTACTTCCGCCGCTCTTTGTCAGTTACCGGGCCGCAGGGGCACGCGCATGAAATGGCGCTGCACGCAGGGGACATGACCGCGGAAGCAGGCGGCTTCACGGGCACGGGGGCTATTTTGCGATTCCGAATTCAGGCACCTGAGTGAGGAGACCTGACCTCAGGGGTGAGAGCGACTCAGATAAGGCCGCCGGGTTACTTCTTCGTATTCCGGAGATTCGTCCAGGCCCGGTCCATGGCACTGCGGAGGATCCATGCCTGCTGGCGGGAGGATTTCTCCGAACCTGTGTCCTTGAGCGCCTTGCTAAGTGCGTTGCGGGAATCTTCCGGCACACCCTCCATGCTCCGCAGCGCCTCGATCGTCACCTCATAAAGCGCGGCGCAAGCGGCAGTCTCACCCTTGTTGAACAACGGCACCCCGCGGGCGATCGCCAGTTCGATCAGCCCGGCAGCGGTCATTGGCCCCGGGTCGGTTTTGACCGGAATCAGAACCTGATCAATCACATGGATGATTCCATTGGATGCCGGGATGTCTGCCTTAACCAGGGTTGCGGATCCGACCCGAACACGCCCGTCTTCGAACGAAAAAGGAATCTTCGAATCCAGCAAGGTT
>JANNVM010001014.1:0-6096 GCA_031414455.1 Verrucomicrobiota bacterium | reverse complement strand
CTCGAAATTACCTTCTCCGCTTCAAGCCCTCTTGAAGACATGACAAAAAGCCAACAAGTGCTTGATCACTGATCACTGATCACTGATCACTTCCGCCCCCCTCCCCCATGACACCACCTCTTCTCATCGCCGGCTGCGGCTACCTTGGTCAGGCGCTGGCGCGGATGGCGCTGGGGCAGGGCAGGGAGGTCCTGGGGCTTTGTCAGCGCGAGGAGTCGGCGCGGGCGCTGCGGGAGGGGGGGATTCCGGCGCGGGCGGTGAGCCTGACAGACGGCGCGGCGCTGATGGAACTGGCCAGGGAATGGCCGATGGAGACGGCAGTGGTGCATTGCGCGGCGGGTGGACGCGGCGGTGGAACCGAGGCCTACCGCGCGGTATATCTGGAGGGAATGCGGAACCTTCGGGCGGCGTTCCCAGGGGCTTCGCGGATGGTGTTCACCTCCAGCACGAGTGTGTATGCGCAGACGGACGGGTCGGTGGTGGACGAGGATTTGCCGGCGGAGCCTGACAGAGAAACCGGGCGCATCCTGCGGGCAACGGAAGGCGAGACGCTGGCGGCGGGAGGCACGGTGCTGCGGCTCGCAGGAATCTACGGTCCGGAGCGGTCGGTGCTGCTGCGGAATTTTCTCGCGGGTGAGTCGGTCATTGATGTGCGCACGGAACCGCCGGCGACGCCTGACGGCCGGTGGGTGAATCAGATCCATCGCGACGATGCCGCGCGGGCGCTGCTGCACCTGGTGAATGCCGCTGAAACGCGCGGGAAGGTTCTCAACGGAGCGGATGGAACGCCGATGCTGCAGCGCACTATCTACTCTGAACTGGCGCGCCGGTTTTCCCTTCCGTTGCCGCCGGAAGCTGCGCCTGACGGCGCACGGAAACGCGGCTGGACGCACAAACGGGTGGACGCCTCGCGGTTGCGGGCGCTTGGCTGGCAGCCGCAGTATCCTTCGTGGTTCGACGCGCTTGACGGCGATCCCGCACTTGTGCCGTCGGTGCTCGCGCAGTTGGCCTGAACTACGCTGCCGGGAGGCGCGCTGAAGAAGGTTCGCCATCCGGGAACGTGGCCGGCGGGAAGATGTCAGGGACGCGGCTTTCCTTTTTCTCCCTCATCCATTTCATGAGGTGATCCTTCATGGCGTCGAAGATCTCCGGATGGAGCGGACCGGCGTCGCGCTCGCAGTGCGGGTCATTCTGGAGGTCGTAGAGGCGGAAGATGCTGTAATCTTCGCCGGGGGTGAAAACGAGCTTCCATTGCTCGGTGCGCAGCACGCGCTCTTTGGTCTCAATGACAAGGGGCTGGTACTTTTCCTTAAGAACGAAGTGGGAGTTGAAACTCTCGTCAATGAACGTGGTGCGGTCCATCGGCGGCAGGTATCGGGGTTTCTCGCCGGGGATGTAGCGTTTGCAGAAGAGGTAGGAGGTTTCGCCGAAGAAGGCGAGACCGAGGTCTTTGCCGGTATTCTCAACATAAGGGCGGAGGCTGACGCCTTCCATGCGCTTGTCGGCGGGGATGCCACAGAGATCGAGAATGGTGGGAGCGAAGTCGAGTGTGCGGACGATTTTGGAGACGTGGCGGGTCTTGTTCTCCATGCCGGGCACGCGGAGGACGCAGGGGATGTTGCTGTTTTGGTCGCCGCCGTTAAAGCAGATGCCGTGACCGAAGGTGCAGTTAGGCTCGAAGAGATCGTCGCCGTGGTCGGACGTGACGAGGATGATTGTGTTCTCGTACTGACCGGTGGCCTTGAGCTGCTCGACGATGCGGCGCACGCAGTCATCGAACTTGCTGACCCCGCCGTCGTAGAGTCCGATAATCTGAGCGACATCCTCCTTGCGGGTGGTCTTCCATTTGTCGGCCATGTCTATCGAGCCGATCCATTTGTTCACGTCGAACTGGAACTGGTTCTTGTGCTCCCCCTCATAGTTGGGGTCGGTCCACTTTTTGGCATACTCCGGGGAGTTGGCGTAGGGGATATGGGTGCAGGAGTAGAAGACCTTGAGGAAAAACGGCTTCTCGCTGCGTGTCTGTTTGGCGAGGCGTTCGATGACGCGGTCGGTGACGACGTCCGGGGTGACAAAGAAGGCGCTGCTCTCAAGTTTTGGGAAAAGCCAATAGCCGACGGGATTATCGAAATAGAGGGGCATCACCGGATGAGCGAGGTAGATGGCCTGACTCATGTAGAGCTTAAAGTTGTCGAAGCTGGTGGCGTCCACTTTTTCGAATCCCATGGGCATCATGTCGAAGAGGCCGGCGCACCAGTCGCCCAGGACAGCGGTGTCGTAGCCGCCGTCGCGCATCAGTTGTGCGAGTGCCGGGGATTCCTTCACCACTTTCTCCACCTGCTCTTTGTTGGGGAACATGTGCTGCAGCCCGTGGGTGTGCGGGTACTGGCTCGTCATCGTCGTCGTGAGAGACTCAACAGTGCTGGCGATGGGCGTGAAGCACTTCGTGAAGTTCACGGAGTCTTTGGCGAGAGCATCAATGGCGGGCGAGGTCAGGCGGTGGTAGCCGTTGATCGAAAGATGGTCGGCGCGGAGGGAATCGCTGGCGACAATGAGGACGTTGGGGCGTTTGTCCGTGCGCGGGCCGTGACTGGCGCGGCTGTTCCACGCGGGAATGCCCCAGCAGGCGAGAGCGAGGACGGCGACTTTGGCAAAGACGGTCATGCGCCGGGTGCCCGCGGGCCATGCCGGAGCGCAGCGGACGAGGAAGGCATTGAAGTAAAAGAAAAGGATGGCCGCGAGGGCAAGCCATGGGCCGGTTTCGAGAATTGCCGGGAAGATCGTCTCACGGACGACATTCGGAATCAGATCGCGCAGGGCAAAGACCCAGTGATCGGCGCTCAGTCCATCCATGAGGTGCGGACGGTCGTAGGGCAGTCGCAGGGTAAGGAACAGGGTGACGAACGAACTGCCGAGGATTGTCCGCCAGAAGACGGACCAGCGGGTGGGAGTGTCCAGCTTTTGCACGCGCCACTGCACAAACGGGAGAACGATCACGGCGAGTATGAGGCCCGCGGGGAGGTAGGCTTTGACGAAGACCTCGAGATTGTTCCAGATGAGGTAGCCCCAGAACTTATCGAGAGCCTCATTGCGAAACTTGTTATCCATGGTGCCCGCGCCGCCGAGCATCAGGAACACAATACCCCCGATGAACGTCAGCAGTTGGACGATCAGAACGGAGAGAAATACCCAGCGGGGAATGGAAATACGCCGCCGGGCGCGGGCGGGGAGCTCTGTAGTCATGGTTGAGGTAAGCAACTGGTGGACAGCGGTGCCCCGGGGTGCAATGGGAATCCTTGGATTCCGGCGGGCGGTAAAGCCGGATCAGTGTGCCACGTTGAGGCGGCGCAGGAATTCCTCGCGGTAGGAGTCGCCGATGGGCACGCGGTGTTTTCCAATGACGATGCTGCCGTCTTCGACGCGGCCGATGCGGTTGCGGTTCACGATATAGGAACGGTGGACGCGAATGAAGTGGTCCGGGAGCAACTCCTCCACGCGTTTCATGCTCATGAGGCTCATCACGTTCGATTCCTCCATGATAAAATCAACATAGTTGGCCTCCGCCTTGATGAGGAGGAGACGGCGGAGATCCACTTTCTGAACGCGGGTGCCGTCCTTGACAAAGAGGTCGTCCGGCGGTTTTGCGGCACCGGTGGCCGATTTTGCGGCGAGCCGCTGTTTCGCCTTGGCGAGAGCCTGACAGAACCGCGGGAACTCGAGCGGCTTTACGAGATAGTCCACGACGTCGAATTCGTAGGATTGCGCGGCGAATTCCGTACTGGCCGAGATGACAATGACCGGCAGTCCGCGCGGCATGGCGCGCAGGAGCGCTTCACCGTCGAGCCCCGGCATGTGGAGGTCGAGGAAGATGAGATCGAATTCGCCGGCGGAGAGCAGATTGAGGGCGGTGAGGCCATCGTTGGCTTTGACGCAAAACTCGATGCCGCCGGCTTTTTGTAAATGAGACTCCACCGTGTCGCAGATGAGGGGGTCATCATCGGCGACAAGACAACGGAGGGCGGTGGGTGCGGACATGGAGTGGAGTATGAATCAGCGCGGGCGTGGTGCAAGCTGCGAGGTATTTCAGTACACGAACAGGCTCGAATCAGGGACGGATGCGGACCTTGTTGCTGCCAGAGGCACCCAGGCCAGGCAGCGAGGCCGGGCCTCTGTGAGCAATGAATGGCAGGAATGTATTTGTCCATACAATGACGGGATTCATCCAATGTCGCCGGAGGTTCATTGATCCATGCTATACGCCCTACCGGACGGCCGGTAAAAGGTTGCATCTCTCCGGCCATGTGGGCTGCACACCGCCTCTCACTCATGAAAAAAACGATCTCTCCACCCCCTCTCATCTGCGGACTTCTCCGGCGGATCGGATTCCCTCTACTTGCGCTGCTGCTCCCATCTGCCGCAACAGCGGCATCGTCCGCGGCCCGGGAATGGAATGAACAACTGATGGCGGCGATCCGGCTCAATGTGCCCAATCCTCCGGCTCACGCCCGCAATTTATTCCACACTGCCGTGGCGATGTATAATGCCTGGGCCGCATACGACACGACGGCTGCGGGATATATCTACAACGAGAAGACCGGGGTGATCCCCGCCAGCCCGGCGGAAGTGGAACTCGCCCGGCGGGAGGCCATCAGCTATGCAGCGTATCGGGTGCTGCGGGCCCGGCTGGTGCTGCCTTATCCAACCGCCCCCTTTCCTCAGGGCGCGGCGGCAACGTCTGCCAGCATCGATGCCAAACTCACTGCGCTGGGTTACTCCGTCGCCACCGCACAGGCCGTCGCCACCAGCGATCCCGCCCCGGCGGAGCTTGGCAAACGCATCGGCGATGCCGTGCTGACATGGGGCGCCAACGACGGTTTTTCGCTCGCTGCCTATCCCCGTGCTCATGCGCTGGATAATCCCAACGCCAGCGTGCCGCTCAGTGTGCTGGGGGATAACGGAGAGGATCCACCAGGACTGAATATGCCTCTGGGCTACGGCATTCCGGACAACACCAATCCCAACTTCTGGCAGCCCCTCTCGCTCAGCGTCATCGTGGATCAGAACGGCGTCCCGCAACCCAGTGGAACGCAAAACTACGTCGGCGTCCAGGGGCTGGCGACCACCCCCTTCAGCCTCACGCGCACGGATCCTCTCAAGCCCTGGCTCGACCCGTTCGGCGGACCTTCGCGGCTGAGTATGCCCGGCGTACTCAGCCTGACGGATGCCGAATACAAACAGCAGGCACTTGCCGTCATCCGGGCCAGCAGCCAGTTGAATGATCCGACTCTTGTGGATATTTCCCCGGGCAGTGTCGGGAAGAACCCGCTCGGCACCGACAGCGGCACCGGTCATGCGCTCAATCCGGTCACCCGCGCACCCTATCAAGTGAATCGAGTGAAGCGCTCCGACTACGTCCGCGTGCTGGCCGAATTCTGGGCCGATGGCCCCCATTCCGAGACGCCTCCGGGCCATTGGCATGTCCTGGCCAACGAAATTGCAGACATGCCGCTGCTGGTGAAGAAAATCCGGGGCACAGGGCCGACCCTCAACGATCTGGAATGGGACGTGAAGACCTACCTCGCCGTGTCCGGCGCCACGCACGACGCCGCCTGTGCCGCATGGTCGCTCAAGCGCTACTACCTTGGCCCGCGCCCCATTACGATGATCCGCTACATGGGCAGCAAGGGACAGTCATCTGATCCGTCAGGTCCTTCCTATCATTCCCAGGGCCTGCCCCTGGAACCCGGCGTGGTGGAAGTCATCACTGCGGCCACCGCGGCCGCCGGGCAGCGGCATAACCAGATTTGGGATGTGGGCTACAACAGCTATGTCCCCGGCAGACTCAGCGTTGGCATGGTGGTGGTCTATTCATGGCCGGGAGAAGATCCCGGAAACCTCCCCGCTCCCTCCATTGCCACCCGTCAAAGTCCCGTGCGCTGGCAGTTTGCAAAAGACTGGCTGCCCTTCCAGCGCAAGACTTTTAACACGCCTGCCTTTCCGGGCTACGTCTCCGGACACAGCGCGTTTTCCCGGGCGGCGGCCGAGGCTCTTACTCTTCTGACCGGCAGCCCTGATTTCCCCGGTGGCTTCCATCAT
>JANNVM010001013.1:0-6274 GCA_031414455.1 Verrucomicrobiota bacterium | reverse complement strand
CGCTGGCTGCAGCACGGGCGCCGCATTCACCGTGAAGACACCCTCAAGGCCATCTACCGCCTGCTCGAAACGCGCGACTTTACCCCTCCTGAACTCCGCGCTGGAGAAGCCGGCTGTACACCACTTGATCTCCGGACCCTTATTCGCCACGGCCTCGGCGCTGGCAGCGCGCAGTCGTTCACGCTCACACCTGCCGGATTCCGGGAAGCCGCCCGCATGGTCCGCAATCACCGGCTCTGGGAACTCTACCTCACGCAACGCGCAGGCTACGCCCAGGACCATGTTCACGACAGCGCGGAGCAAATGGAGCACCTGCTCGCCGAGGAAAACATCGCCCACATGATGGAGGTCCTCGGCCATCCGCAGACCGATCCCCACGGCAAACGCATCCCGTCACTCGACGATCCCCTTCACCGCAGGGGGGACTTCCATTCCCCCAGCCAATTCTCAACTAACCGGGAACCGGAAGTCCCCGCTACAAGAGATGCCTGACCTTATTCCCCCATTCGACTGGCAGCGCGTCATGGTGGACCCGTGGACGTCACACATGCCGGGCACGCTCTGGATGGTGCTCATGGCACTCGTCCTCGCCATTCCCTGCGCGCTGCTGGGAAATTACCTCCTGCTCCGCCGCATGGCGCTGGTCGGCGACGCCATCAGCCACAGCGTCCTGCCAGGACTCGTGCTCGCCTTCCTCATTTTCCGGGATCTCGGTGCCGGTTACATGCTCGCCGGCGCCATGTTCGCCGGACTGGCCACCACTCTGCTCATTGAGTTCATCACGACGAAAAGCCGCCTGAAGTCCGATGCCGCCACCGGCATCACTTATACCACTCTCTTCGCGCTGGGCATCTTCCTGGTGAACAGTTACACCGGCCGCGTCCACATCGATGCCGACTGCGTGCTCTTTGGAGAACTCGAATACGTCCAGCTCGCCGAGCCCTCTCCCATGAATTTTGGTGCGTGGGGTGCCGTGCCGCTGCCAATTCTCATCAGTGCCGGCATCGCCTTGCTCGTTATCGCTTACATCGCGATCTTCTACAAAGAGCTGGCCCTCACATCCTTCGATCCCGGACTGGCCCGCAGCATCGGCGTCCGTACCGGCCTCATCCATTACAGCCTCATGGCGATGCTCTCATTCCTCGTCGTCACGTCCCTGGAAAGTGTTGGCATCCTCGTCGTCGCGCTGCTTGTCCTTCCCGGCAGCACTGCGCAGTTTTTCACCCGCCGGCTATGGAAACTCCACGCCCTCGGTGTCCTCCTGAGTGCCACTGCGGTTCTGTTTGGATTTCATCTGGCCGCCTGGTGGAGGTGTCCCACCGCCGCCGCCATCGCCCTGTGCGGAGGCGGCCAGTTTGCCGTCGCATGGATCATCTCCGTGACGCCTTCACTGCTGCGCCGGTGGAGTCCGGGAGGGCTGTCCGGACGGGCCCGCCCTGCGCAGACAGTGGAGTCCTGATCCTGACGAGACTTGCGGAACTCAGCAGAACAGCCGCCGCCAGTTTTCAGCCACAACCGCTGTCAGATCCGCAAGGCTTACGCCGCGCAGTTCCGCGAGAGCTTCGTACGCCACGGTGAGGTTGACCGGATGGTTCAGAGGCTCGCCGGTGTCAGGATTTGTGATGGGACGGCAGCTGTGCCCTGCGGGTGGCACGAGATCCGGGGCATCGGTTTCTATCAAAATACGGCTCGCGGGCAGCGCCCGGAACAGCTCGCGCTGCGGGGCTTTGCGGCCGTGAAGGAAATACGCCGGGAAAGAAAAGTGTGCGCCGCAGTCCATGAAGAAATCCGCGAGGACCGGCGGGCCGGCATAGGCGTGGAGCAGAAACCCGCGCGCCGGGCCGCGGTGCTTTTGCAGCACCTGACGCAGCGGTTCGTGGGCCTTGAGGCAATGCACGGTGATGGCGGTGTTTCGCTCGCGCGCGATTTCCCACTGACGAATGAAGACGCGCTGCTGGTCGGCGATGTCATGGCCGGCGATCCAGCAATCGAGGCCGGCCTCACCGATGCTGGCCGGCGGATGGCGGTCGAGAAACCGGGTGAGCGTTTGTTCCCACTGCGCCGTACGCTGCGCGACGTGCCACGGATGCAGGCCGAAAGCCGGCCGCAAAAACGGATGCGCCTGACAAAGCGCAGCCACGGCATCCCAGTCGGATTCACGCGTGCCGTTCACGATTGCCGGCCAGGGACATTCTTTCAGGATCGAATCACGGAAGGGATCGAGCCTGGTATCGTGGAGGTGATTGTGGGCGTCGCAGTAAGTCACTGGTCATGCTGGCGCAAAACGGCGGGATTGTCACGGGCCTCAAAATTGCACTTTGCGCCCGGGAAAGATAACCGCATCATCCGCAGCCCCATGAGTAATACCGAATCCATCCCCGCTGAGACTGCCCGGCCCCGTTCGCGCCGCCGCAGCAGTGGTGGTGGCTGGTCGAAAGGCTGGACGATTCTGACCGCCGTGGCGGTGATCGCCGCGGGACTGTTTTTCGGCGTACGCATTTGGATCATGAATTATCTCCAGAGCGACAAGTTTCGGGTTTGGATCAGCGGCGAGATTTCCCGGAAGTTGAACACGGAGGTGCGGTTCGATGGCATCCAATGGCAGGACTCCTCAGCCAGCGCGGGCACGTTCACCGCCACCGGGTCCACAGAGTCGCCGTTTTCGCGCATCGAAGCGCGCGATCTCCGGGCTACGATCAACACCGGTGCTATTTGGGATCGTGTCTGGCAGGTGGATGAAGTGAAAATCGCCCGCGTCTTTCTTGATCTCTCTCCTGGAGGCCCGCGTTCGTCGGTGCCGCAGCCGAACATGGACTCCGCATCCCGCGTCGGCTCCTCCGGGGGCTTTTTCTCCTCGCTGATGCCTAACCGCACGGTGGTCCAGGGTATCGGGGTGGAGCAGTTCAGCCTTCTCTGGAAGAGTGCCGAACGCTCCATTGAGGCTCGCAGCATGGCCCTTCACGTCAAACCCGCGGAGACAAACGCCTTCTTCCTCGCCAGCGGGAACGGCGGGACACTGGCGCTCAGCATGCTGCCGGACGAATCGGTGAAACTGCGGCATTTTGAGGCATCCTTTCAGGATGATGAGTTCACGCTCGACGAATTCACGGCCGAAGCCGCCGGTGCGGATATTTCTGTGGAAGGCACCGTTCAAGCGGGCAACCGGCCTGCACTTGATCTCACTGGCACCGTCGCCGGGCTCGACCTTGCCCGCGTCCTTCCAGAGGACTGGCTCAAGCGGCTGCATGGCAAAGCCGGTGGCGAAGTTCGGGTGACCGGGGATCCCCGTGAATTTGACCGTCTGTTGTGGCGCGGTAAAGCAAACCTCCGCGACGGTCTGCTCGAAGGTCTGCCGCTGTTGCACGTCATCGCGCGCAAGACGCGCAATGAGAGTTTCATCCGGCTCAACTTGAAGGAAGCGCGCACGAATTTCACCCGCGCCGCGGAGGGTGGCTGGCTGCTGGAAGAACTCACCGTGGACGCTCCCGGACTGTTGCGGCTCAAAGGCACCGCCGCTGCCGCACCCGATGGCGCGCTTCAGGGTGAATTGCTCCTCGGAATCGTTCCGGGCACGCTCCGTTACCTTGCCGGAGCCGAGCAAAGTGTCTTTCTCGCGCTGGATCAATTACTCGTCACGCAGCGCGAGCGGGTGCTTATCACCGCCGATGATGCCGGGCTGCGCTGGACGCGCCTGCGCCTGCGCGGCACACTAGACAATCCTCAGGAGGATCTTGCCGACCGGCTCGCCAAGGCATGGTTCAACGCTACCGTGGATGAAGTGATGAACATGAGCATGGAGGGCGCGGTGAAAGCTGCGGAGTCGGCCTCTAAACTAGCCGCGGAGGCTGCCGGCACGGTTCTGGACAATGCGCCCGCCATTCTCGAAAACGGCCTGAAATCAGGCGCGGATCTCCTCGATGGCGGGGCCGGCCTGCTGGAGAAAGGCATCGGAGGCGGACTCAAGACCATCGAAGGGCTCATCCCCGGCGGTAAGTAATAATCGTTTTTGGCAATAACTCTACGTTGGTTCGCATCCGCTGCTTGCCGGTTATGCACAAGCCGGCGACAAAAAGAAGGGCCGCATCCGGAAACGGTTGCGGCCCTTCTATTGGGAACAGCAGTTGAGGGGTCAGTCCTGCGGGACATGCACGGTGTCGCCGTCAAGGAGGACGGGATTGTTCCTGCCGCCGGGGTCAAGCTTGCGCATGTCGTAAACAGTCTCCCGGGTCCCGCGGATGATCTTCACATGTTTTACGTCAGCGAACTCAGTGAAACCACCGGCAGCCATGATCGCATTGTAGAGCCGCATGCCATCGCGCACTGGCACTTCACGTCCGCCGCTCTTCACTTCACCACCGACGGTGACAATGTGAGGCGCGTAGTCCACCGGGGTCGGGGTGGTTACGTTGATCGTCGGGTTCGTGAAAATCTCAGCTCCTTTGTAGGCCATTTCGATGCGTCTGGCCAGTTCCGTTGTGGAAAGGCCCGCCGCGGAGATTTCGCGGTCCAGATAGGGAATCTTGATGGTGCCTGAATCGGAAATGTTATACTTGCTGGAAACATTTTGCGCGTCTTCAGCCGGAACTTTCAATTCGACCATAACCGGGTCGCCCGCCTTGAGTTTCGCGTTTTGAGCGTGGACAGGTGCTGTAAAAAGAACCCCTAGAGCGAGGATGAATGTGACAATCGTTTTCATGGCGATCATGATGACTGGTTTGATGGTTGGTTTTAGTAATCGTCCTTGTCTCCGCCGCGGGTTGCCGGAGCAGGTGCCGGGCGTGCGCCGGGTGCCTGGCCGGCTGGCGCTACGGGCCGCGGCTTAACTTTGTTGTCCACATTGGTGGGCGAGTAGTAAGTGTAGTAGCTGGTGTAGTATTGGTACTGGCTGTCGCTGCGGACATCCACGTTGTTGAGCACGACGCCGAGCAGGTTGCCGCCGACGTTTTCGATGGCCTGTTTCACACGGAGCAGCATGTTCCGCGGGAGCTTGCGGTGCTGGATCACGATGATGGTGAGGTCCACTTCCGAGGCGAGCACGGAGGCATCGGACACGCCGAGGATCGGCGGAGAGTCAATGAGCACGAGGTCAAAGCGGTTCTTCACATCCGCGATCAGTTCCGACATGCGCCGGCTGTTGAGAATGCCCGCAGCATCGGCCGGAAGAATGCCGGACGGCATGAAGTAGAGATTCTCGATGGGCGTCTGAAGGATGACGTCTTCAAGCATGAGCGCCGTGGTCAGGTAATTGGTAAGACCGACGGAGTTGTTGATGTCGAAGAAGGTGTGCAACTTCGGACGGCGCAAGTCGCCGTCAATCATCAGGGTGTTATATCCGCCCTGCGCACAAATATAGGCGAGGTTGACCAGCGTGGTGGACTTGCCTTCACCGGCACCACCGGAAACGATCGTGATGGCATTGGCATCGGCGCTGCGCCGGTTGAATTCGATGTTGGTGCGCAAAATCCGGTAAGCTTCGGCGTCGGGACTGAGGCCGCTTTGTTTGTGCAGTACGCCCACATCTTTCGGAATAACGGCAAGCACCGGCACGCCGAGGTAACGCTCCACGTCATCGAGCGACTTCACGCTGGTGTCGAGATACTCGAGGAAGAAGGCGAGCAGCAATCCGAGCACCAGTCCGAGACCGGCCCCGATACTGAGCAGCAGCATCACATTCGGTTTGCTGGGATTCACGTCCTGCTTCGCTTCCTCCAGCACTTCGATGGGCTTTTTCACCACGCCCATATCCACGTTCTGTTTCATGGCGTGCTCTCTCATGCTGTTGAGGAGCTGGAGTTGACTCTCATAGCGGAACTTCGCTGTGGAGTAGTCGCTTTGCTTCTGGCGCTCGTTGACGGATTCGGTCGTCTTGCCTTTGGTCCGATCCTTGGCGTCCGTCAGCATCTTGGTGGAATTCTCGAGCTGTATTTTTAGATTGGTTTTATAGGATTCGGCTGCTTTCAAAAGCTGGTCGTATTTCAATCGGACGGACTCCTTGAGCCCCAGCATTTTCGGATGTTTCGGTCCGAAGCCGCTTTTCGCGGAAGAACCCAGCGCGGTCGTGTCGCTCTGCCATTCCGGAAAGACTTTCATGATGGTGGTGTTCTGGACTCCCAGTTCCGCAGCCCCCTCAATCAGTTTCTGCCCTTCGAGGGTGATCAGTGTCTCCAACTGAGTCTTCATTTGAGCCACATTCTGCTCCATCGTCGTTTCATAGTCCTTGGCTTTTTGCATTTCATTGACTCCCGGAGTGACTACGGAGGTCAGGCCCGCGCCC
>JANNVM010001012.1:0-14069 GCA_031414455.1 Verrucomicrobiota bacterium | reverse complement strand
TCGCCTTTCTCCAGGCCGCAGTTCGCCGCTGGTGTATTGGGCTGCACTTTGGTAATGATGAGGCCAGGCACGTCCGCGGGCAGCTTGAGTTTTTCGTGGTCCCCGGCGGTCACGGGCACTAGCGTCATGCCAGCGACCTGGTCGTCCTCCGCCTTAATTGAGGGCGCGGGCTCAGAGGGCGGGCCGTCCGCTTTGGCAATGCCTGGTTCGCGGAGAAATCCATTGGGGCGCTCGCCGAGAGTGAGCGTGAGTTCGCCGCGCTTCTCCAGCGACTCGCGGAAGAACGTGATCTTGAGCCGGGCACCGGGCGGCTGACCGGCGAGCCGTTTGCGGAGGTCTTCCGCATCCTCGACCCTCTTGTCCTCCAGTGAGAGGACCACATCGCCCTCTTCGAGACCGCTTTTGGCGGCGGGTGTATTGGGTTCCACTTTGCCGAGAAACGCGCCGCCGGTGAAGCCGTAAAGCCGCGCCGCGCGCTGGTCCACATCAAGGAGGGCAACACCGAGATATCCGCGCGGTTTTGAGAGAGCATCGGCCGCGGAGACCGCCTTGTTGATGGGAATGGCGAAGCCGATGCCGAGGTTTCCGCCGGTTCGGCTGTAAATGGCGGTGTTGATCCCGATGATGCGACCGTCGGCATCCACGAGCGGGCCGCCGGAGTTGCCGGGATTGATGGAGGCATCCGTCTGGAGCAATTCCTGATTACCAAATCCCTCAAGGACTTCATCGTTCCGTTTCGCGCTGATGATGCCCATGGTCACCGTCTTCTCGATGCCGAACGGAGCGCCGAGAGCGAAGGCGATGTCCCCCACGCGCACCGTGTCGCTGTCAGCCAGCGTGGCATGGGGGAATTTATCGCCGGCCACGCGGATGACGGCGACATCCATGTCCTGGGAAAAGTCTATCAGTTCCGCCGGCAGGTGGCCCTCACGGCCCGGAATGCTCACGCGCAGGCGCATCTGCTGAATGTAAGCATCGCCGTCCATGTTGAGATCCGGCGGAAAGATGACGTGTTTGTTTGTGAGGATATAGCCGTTGGCGGTGACAATGACACCGGAGCCGATCCCGAGCTGCTGCCAGCGGTCCCCGCCGGCTTTTGGCTCCGGCGCAGGCGGAAAGCCATAAAACCGGCGCAGCGCCTGCTCTTCACGGCTGACCCGCCGGCGCTGCGGCGTTTCGATGCCGGTCAGGATCGTGACCACGCTGGGCTGCACTTTGTCGAGCATGTCGGCGTAGCTTTTCAGAATGGCACCGCCGCGCTGGAGCGGCGTTTTATCGAGGCTCAGCGAAGCGCGGAAAACACCGGTCTTGTCCTCCGGCGCGGGAGAGTCCTGGCAACGTGCCTGCAGCCCGGCGGCAGCAAGGCAAACAGCGGCGAGAGTGGAAAGGCGCAATGGGGAGAAATGCGTTTTCATGGTGGAGTGGGGGTTTGGTGACAGCGGGCCGGGTCCCCGCGCGGGCGAAAGCGACACCCGGACGGGAACTTGTGTAATGAATCCGCTCTACGCCTTCACTCAAGGCGGTATTCCTATTGGTTTGGTCCGCCCCTCAGATGCTCACGCAGCCGGTTTCGGGTTCTGTTTGTCCCGCCATTCCTGGACACACTGGTCCTCAATTCCCCGGCGCAGCCGGTCAGACTCATCACGGCTGGCATTTCTCTCCTGATCATTGAGTTCCCCGTCGTCGTTGCGGTCATATTTTTCCGTTATGGTGACGCGGACGGAGGTGAACTGCTCTGCGATTTTCTGCCAAACGCCGCGGAGTTCCCTGCGCTCGCCGTCATCGAGCCTGCCATCTCCATTGAGATCGAACAGAGGAAGTTTCACGCCATTCATTCGGCCGTAAACCCCAGTCACTTCAACACTCTGCATCGCCGCGATCACGGCGATTCAGCCGCGCGCTCCGCGGAAGATAAACTACACGCCGCCGCACAGGCACAGGGCCGCCCACAAGGAAGTCGAGCAGGGGGCAATTCTCCGAGGTCGGAAGCTGCCTTTGGATTTCAACCCCCGCTGTGTTTCAGCAGGAATTCTGTGCTCTTCGCATTGAAGGCGTCGAGGCATTCCCAGTGGAAGGCATGGCCGGCATTGTCGAACAGATGCAGCTCGTTATTCGGAATGTGCGCGGCGAGTTCTTCGGCCATCCAGCGGGGAGTGAAGATATCATTTTTGCCGCCAATGATGAGGCAGGGGGCTTTGATGTCCTTCAGTTCATCGAGCACGTTATGGCTTTGGCAGGCGGCGGCCTGACCTTCGAGGGCATGGAGCGGCTGCGGGCCGGGATTGATGCTGGCATCGGCCTGCCCCTGCTGCACGCCTGCAAAGCATTCATCGTTGTCCCAGAAAGGTTTGGTGAAAATGAGGAGCTGCACGTAGTTCATCATCTGTTCAGGGCGGAGATGAGCTTTGATGTGTTTGAAGTGATCGAAGATGGCCTTGCCGTAGCGGTCGAGGCGCGCCCACGTACACATGAGGATGGCGCTTTTCACTTTCTCAGGATGACGAAGAGCAAGCTGCTGGGCAATGATCCCCCCCATGCTGCAGCCAACGATGTGAGCTTTCCTGATGCCCAGGGCATCCATAAGCCCGGCATAGTCATCGGCCATCATGGCACTGGTGTACTGGCCCTGAGGTTTGTCCGTCTGACCGACACCGCGGTTGTCGCCGAGGATGCAGCGGAAATGCTTTTCCCACACACTGGCGTGGGCGTCCCAGACCGCACCGGGCGCGGTGATGCCCATGATACAGATGACCGGCTCGCCGCTGCCGCGCTCTTCATAATACATCTCGATTCCGTTGGTAATGACTTTGGGCATGATGGTGTGGGTGTGAGTAGTGTGGGCGTGTCTTATACAGGGTCGCGGGATCGTCCAAGAATTTTCTTGGTGTTTGGTGCCCGAAGCCGGGAACTGAGCACCGGGCACCTTCGTCTGCGACTCATTGCCCCGGCTTAATTCCCAGTCGCTCCGCATGGGCTTTCTTCCACGCCGCTCCGAGTTCTTCGAGCGTCAGACCAGTGGATTCCTTCCACAGGTCCGGGGAATACTCGCCTTCGCGGCAGACTGCGTTGAGTTTACGCACGAGATCAGCGGAATGGGTGCGCGTCACCCAGTCGAAAAAGTTGGCCGAAGTGCGGTAGCTGTCGTCATATTTCGCCTTCTCCCAATTGCGCGCCGTAATCTCCGCGCCCCTCGACTGGGGCTCGTAGAGAAACCAGCGAATATAATCGGGAATCCCCTCGACGATCCAGCCCGGGGTCTTCGCAGGCCTGGGATTGAACCGTGCGGAGCGCGAGTAGTTCTGCACGACGTGGACAAGTTCATGCACGACGCAGCCGCGGGCTTCACCCTGAAGTTCCCGGCGGAACCACGGGGCGTTGAGCGTGATCTGATTCGCCGAGGCGAACGCAGGGACATTGATGCCATTCTTGAATTGCAGCATGACCTCCTTCGGCGGCGTATAGCCGTCGCTGGCCAGCATTTCGGACATTTTCGGATACCACTCCTGCACCACCGGAAGGACCTTTTGCTCTGCCCACTCCGCGAGATCCGGGGCGTCAGTGGCATCTACGATAAAAGTGGCTTTGCCTTCGGTGCCCGCGAACGTTTTGATGATCCTCTCAGGCGGCTTGATGCGCTGCAATTCCGGTCCGCCGGCTTCAATTACGTCAATTTCGCTGAAAAACGTTTGGCCGAACGGGTCGCGGTCGCTGGCCGGGAGAATGTCGAAGAGCAGATGCCGGATTTTCTCCGGGGTCGCACCGGCATTGATGGCGACGCCAGTCTGACCGCCAGGTTCGCCATTTTTCGGACGGGTATCCACTTTTGCCAGCAGCCTCCAGCCGCACGACAAAGGATCAATATCGCGTTTCGGAGCAGCGATAAATTTTTCCTCCGGCCCTTCTGCAGCATAAACCGCATAAACCTGCGCCGCACGAACGCCGGGATGCCACGAGTATGAGGCTATCGACTGAACCGAAATCACCTTTCCCAGATCAACCGCCAGTCTCGCGCCGGCTGAGCCGCGGGAGAGAAAGAAATTGGCCGCAGGCTGGTCTGCGTCCGCCGGGATCCGTCCGTCATGAAGCACGTTGAGATCGCCACCGTTCCGGTCGTGCGACCCGTCCACCAGGGTGAACGTCGCAGTGGCTGCGGCGTCGTTGATTGCAGGCGGCGGCACGGGATCAAGTCGAAAATCCGTGGCTGTCGCCCGGTGACCGGTAAGGACTTTGAGTTCCTCAGCGGGGGCCATGCCTGCTGTCGCGAGGAAGAGAAGGAGGGTAAAACGGGAAGGGAAACTCATGGGTTGAGGTGGAGGAATGGACCGGTCGTGCAGAATTGGTCGCGTTCGGATCACCCCATAGCGCTGTCGCCAGCCTCGGGAAGTAATCATTTTACCGGTGCACCCGTTACGAGTCGAACCCGGTACCGCCAGCCATCCCCTGGGCGGCCGCAGGGAATTTTCTGAAAATAAAAGTTGCCTTTAGGGGGCCATTTCCGCACTGTCGAACCACGTTTCCCACAATTCATGAAAAAGCTCCTCATCCTTCTCCTCACCTTCGGCGTTGCCGGACTCAGCTTGGCAGACTTCCAGGCGCCTCCAGCAGCTAAGTACGGCCCCCTCCGAAAACTGAGCCGTGCCCTCGCCAATATCGTCTATGGCGTGACCGAGATCCCCGTGCAGATGGTGCGGTCGGATCAGGAAGGCGGAAGCAGCGAAGCCTTCGCCTACGGCGCTGTGTATGGCACCGGCAAAACCCTCGCCCGCTTCGGATACGGGATCTTCGAACTCATCACCTTCCCGGTTCCCATGTACAAAGGCGGCTTCCGTCCCCCCTACCCTGCTGACCGCCGGGAGGCGACTCACCCGAGCACCGGCTTCCTCGAGTTTCCGCCTGAAGTCGGTTTCATCTCCGGTGTTCAGCACTGCCGCACGCAGGTGCAGTAAAAGCGAACGACAGAATCTCCGAAAGGCTTCCCGGTGACGGGAAGCCTTTCTTTTTCCTGACACATGATCCCGGAAAACATGAACGCCGGCGTGCAGCCGCTTGATGCGCTGATGGAAACGCACTCACTCAAGAACCACGATCTCGTCTCCGCGGCACCGGAGATGTTTTTGACGCACAAAGAGGTCGCCAAAGCCCGCAAAGGCCGCCAACTCACCGCTCACACGCAACGCCGCATCCTCACCGCACTCAATGCCGCACTCAAGGTGCGTGAACTGCCGCCGGACGTCATGGATCGGGTGTTCAATTACCGCGGCAGATAAGGCCTCGGGAGAACAGGATATTCCTCACGGAATACTGCACGTGCGGCGGCTGCTTTACGGAACGCGGCACGATAACCGCCAGCGTGCGGCGACACTCGCCCACCTGTCCCTGGAAAGCCATTTTTCAGCAGCGCCGGCTGCGCACTGATCGAAAAAAGCGGGAATGTTGTCCGCAGATTACGCAGATGGGCGCAGGTTTTCAAAAAGTTAGGGCTGGCGCGGGATACCTCGAACGGGTGAAGCCAGCCATCACGTCAAACGCCTGATCCTCCGCGGAAATCTGCGCAATCGGAGCGGAGAATCAGTCCGGCTGCGGGGTATCGAACAGGAACCACCACTTCACGGAATCCCCTCTGTTTGCGCTACCGGTTCTGTTTACGCTTCCCGTTTTCCGCCCTCCCTTCTCCATGATCCCTCCATCTCCCATTCCCTCCATGCAGCCCATCGTCCAAATCTCACTCGACCTCACCAATATTGATGAAGCCCTTTCCACTGCCGCCATCGCGCTGCGGGCCGGCGTGGACTGGCTGGAGGCAGGGACCCCACTAATTCTGGCCGAAGGCCTGCACGGGGTGCGTGCGCTGCGGCGGAACTTCCCCGGTGTTCCGATCGTGGCAGATCTCAAGACGATGGACGGTGGCTATCTGGAAGCAGAAATGATGGCCAAAGCAGGTGCCACACATGTGGTGGTTATGGCCCGGGCGCATGAGGAGACGATCAAGTGTGTGGTTCAGGCTGGTCGCGATTTCGGTTGCAAGGTGATGGGCGACAACATGGCCTGCGACGACATGGTCGCCGCCGCGCGCCGTCTGGAAGACCTCGGCTGCGACTACGTCGTCCACCATATCGGGTATGACGAACGCCGCGGCATTGCGGCGCGCGGTGAACGGATGCCGAGCCCGCTGGATCATCTCCGCGAAGTTGTCAGCGCCGTCAGCATCCCCGTACAGGCCGTCGGCGGGCTCAGTCTGGAACAAGCCGTACGCTGCCCGGAATACGGAGCCCCGCTCGTCGTCATCGGCGCGCCGCTGACGATAGACTCTGACTCTTTCCGGACCGCTGGCGGCGACATTGAGTCCACTCTGCGCGAAATTTGCCGGCGGGTAAAAGGCCTGGCAGAGTGAGCCCTGGAAAGCGGGGCGCAGGCAACCATCGTTCAGTAGAGAATAACGAAATCGCCTGCCCTGTTTGCGAAGGCAGCAGTGTGGCTCCAGACGGGCACGCCGGGGGCTGTGCCTCTTTTTCCGGTGGGCGTGCCGGCAGCATCCAGCAAAACCCAGCCGAGTTCGCCCCCGCGCTGCCAGGCAGTGCCAAGACTCCAGGAGACGAGGGTCTCACCCCGCGCATTCAAAGCAAGTGCGGGGTGACGGGCCTGCCCCTCGCTGAGCGCAACGGGCCGCGCTTTTTCACCGGGAACAGCGGTAAAGATGGCCGCATTCGTTTCCCATGCGGCACGCAGCGCAGTTGGGGGGCCGATGATCGCGGCGCTACTCATGGGGCAGGCAGCGACGGGCCACGGATGGAGAATCTGCGGGGTGAACGCGATTCCGCCATCCACCGAAGACAGTAATATCATGTCGCGCTGCGCCGCGGCGGAAGCGTTGCGGTAAATCGTGAATAACGTGCCGCGTTCTCCGGCATGAGCCTTCAGTGAGCAGCAGGCGCACACTCCAGGAGCCACATTCTTCGCGGGCGATGGTGAAGAAAAGTTCGCACCACCATCCGTAGAACGGCACAGGAAAATGCGGCGATCCGCCTCGCTGTTCCCGTTTGGAGGAGCGGCGTGCCAGACAATGAAAACGCCCCCGTCCCCGTTCGCTGCGACGGAAGCCCCGCCATCAAGATGGATTGTGCCCTCATTCATGGTCCGCTGCGCCTCGAATTTTCCGTTCGCCAACATCCGCGTATAATACAGCGGCGCACGTGCGTGATCACTATTCTGCGCCACACCGTTCCAGACGATATGCACTTGCCCGGCCTTGCCGGCGGCGATCTGAGCTCCGCGAATAGTGCCGGTGGCCACCGCGCTGTGGGGAATTGTGTTAACCGTGACAGATTTTTCCCAGTCTGTGGCATCCCCCGTGCGGCGCGTATAACGAATGTCCGCGCCATTCGGCTGCCCTGTCAGATAAACCAGGTGGACCGTGCCGTCCGCCCGGGTGACCACCTGCGGCTGAAGTCCATTCTCCGGGACCCGTTCAATTTTGACTTCCCCCGCACGGATCGACCGGACGGTTAGCAGGAGTAAGATAAGAAGCGCTTTCATTTCGCTGGAAGAATTACGTTGTCACTGTCCTTGCCTCCACAGATCAATAAATGCCTGAAATGGCACCCCGGAATTCGGTCCATCCGGGCGAACACCGCTTTGATTGTCAATTTTTTAGCCCACCATTCCGCCTCGAACAGCAGCCATAAGGTAAAATCAAAAATGGATGCTCATAAGAATGAAAGGGAAAAAGAAAAGGGACACCTTTCGGTGTCCCTTTTCCCACAAATATGACTGAGTACTACCGGCGACGGCGAGCGATCAGACCGAACGCGGCGAGCAGTCCGAGCAAGCTAGAACTTGGTTCAGGGACCACCGGTGCCAAGGCCAGAAAGTTACTCGCACCAGCCGTGGAAATTGCCCCCCAGAAGATGTCGCCCGCCTCATTAATGTTAGTCGCGTTCATCGCCATAGTGAGCGATGCCCCTCCGGGAATTGTCGGGTCATCTTTTGGAGCACGCCAGAGAGTATTATCGCTGACGAGCGCGAACTGCGTCGGAGCAAGAGTCGAGGGAGTAGCAGAGTTTGAGAGAAACAGGAACAACCGGGTACCTTGGGAGAGTGAGTTCACGGACGAAGGAGGATCGACCGCGACGTTGGTTCCGGTGACTCCCGTTATTTGACCAAGAAACCGGCCAGCAGTTGCCCCGCTTGGAATCGGAATAGGCGTGTTCCCGGCTACAGGAGTAGCCACACCACCCAAATTGGGTCTTCCTTCTCCCAACGGAATAAACAACGCATTGATCGCGGACCAATCGCCTGAGGACAGCACCGGGGAGCTGGAATCAAGGAAATAGCCGATCCGAAGCGAACCTCCACCCGTGGGGATGAGCGTTCCTGTGGAACTCGTTACCTGGCGACCGCCACCGCCGCTGTTATTGGAACTGAAGGTAATGGCGGCATGGGAACTCGCGGCGAGTGTTGCCGTAAGGATTGTCGAGAGAATGAATTTGAATTTCATGAAGTATATTTAGAAGATTAGAATGTAGCTGTGAGAGGATCGGTTGCAGTGACTAGCCACAAGTTCGACTACGGATGAAATGCCGGTTGGAGATAGCGGCGAGTCACACCACCGATGGGCTTGACAAGAAATGCCGTTCCGTTAGGAATGACCCGGCTTCCGGAATCAGCTCCAGTGGTCGAATCCACAATCAGGCCAGGAGCCGTGGAGTCATAGTAATTGATATCCAACCGGGTGAATGATCCAGCCAAAACCCCGAAGCGGGCGATTTCGTCCTCAAACTCGGAGAGTCCGGCAGCCTGGAGTCCGATTGAGCCGATGGTGTGTTGTTCGATGGGGAGAGTTGAAGTAAGCGGTGCCGAAGCAACGACAGGGTCCATGAGGCCAACGAGGTTGGGGATACCAGGAACCAGTGGCACTGCAATGGTTGTGTCGAGGACGTATGAAGAACTTCCGCCGCCAAAGGTCAGTTTCTTAGCGCTTCCAATGGTCAGAACGAAACCCTGCCCGGGATAGACGACAACATTGTCGGAAATCACGGACTGGGTAGCCGCATCAACAATATGACGGGCACCGACCGTGCCGTCATATTGATAATTCCGTGACACGCCGAAGTCATCGAAAACCAAAACTTCATCTTCAAATTCAGCCAACCCCGCATCAAGGAAGATACTTCCTAGGGTCGTGTGCTTGCGGATGGCATACTTAAAAGGAGACGATCCATAGTTGCCCGAGACTACCACCGAAGAGGCATCGTTGGAAATAATGTCCGCCACCGTGCCGGCATTAGGGCCATCAAGAATATGGACAAAGTGGGACGAATCCGAAGCCGGAACCGCGGAGGTTTGAAACTGATTCACTGTCCAGCCCGCAGCAGACTGCGTGATGATGGTATTGGCACCACCGGCAACGCTCGTGGCCACCGACTGGAAATCCTTCTTCTCCTGGAATGGGCAAATCCACATGGATTTACCAGCAGGTGCATCGAACGATGAGTATCCAATGATCGGAGTGGATGAAGATGTCTGAGCACTCGCGACTTGCGCCAAGAGGGCTGAGGCCAGTATGATGGGGAGAGCGTAGCGTTTCATGGTTTGGGTAGTATCGGGTTGGAGTTACAAAGGTAATTTCGGCAATTCAAACGGAAAGTTTCACCGATTGGAAGGTTTTTTTTCGTTTTGTGCAATTTTTTTTGAGGTTCGGGGAAAATTTCCGGTTTAAGCCGGGAGGTCAGCGCAAATGACGCAGTGATATAGCGGCAAGTTACCGGGCAGTGAGGCACATGGCAAACCTTGTTTTGTAACATTGCAGTCGCGGCAACTGTCCATTGCCGGCCTCTAAAGGTCAAGTCCGCCGGCCGGGACGAACTACCGCACGGCCCGACTCGCGACGAATGCATGGCTTGAACCAGCCACCGGGGTTGATTCCAAGCGATTCACCGGACTGAAGAATCACAGCGAATTTTCGAGGTACTTCCGAATCATTCCGCTGCTGCCCAGAGGAAATAAGGGTGGGTTTTGGACAAATTAAATTCACCGCGTCCTGCCGCCCGCCCCGGGGGAATTGAAACGACGGCGAATCATTTCCGGCGGAATTACCGGAAATTCCGCACAGGCCAACTCGATAACCAATTTTTTCAGCGGATTCCTGCCGTGTGGCGGGCCCGGAGAGCGAGCCATGCCGTGAGTCGCTGAAGGGCTTCCTCCCGGTCCCGGTCATGCAGGATAAGGTGGTAACTTTCCGGGAAGAAGACGCTGGTTTTGTCGCCTGAGGCGACCGAGGCGAAGAATCGCTCGACACCTTCGTGGGGCGTTAGCGCGTCGTTCGGCGTGTAAAAAACGAGTACCGGCACCGTGATGCGCCGGGCGGCAGCGGCACTTTGGCGAATGAGCTTTTCGACCTCGCCAAACAGGCGCACGGTGAAGTCCTTCACGTAGTGCTCCGTTTGCTCCATCTGACCGCGGTGCGTGGTAGTGCTGGTAACCTGAACCTCGCTGTTGCCCATCGCTTCGAGGGAGATGCGCTTGGCGGGCCAGAGACGGAGGAGCGTGCGAAGAATGAGATTTTTGCCAAATGCGGGTCGCAAGTTGTCGCGCAAGGCAACGACAGGCGAGGTGAGGATGATGCCACTCACCGTTTTCTGGCCTTCCGGAAGCGAGGCGGTCGCGTCTATCGTGATGAGGGCTCCCAGACTCTCGCCGAACCAATAGACCGGAACCTCTGGATGGCGCCGCTGGACAAGCGCCGTGAAGTCCAGGAGATCTTCCCGCCATTGCCGGGCGGAGCGAATGTCGCCGCGGTTTTTCCGGTCAGGATCATGGCCCTGCCCGCGCAATTGCATCCCATAGACTGCGAAACTCTTTGCCGGGAAACTCTCACCCACGGGCCAGAAGTCGCTGGCGGCCCCGCTCAGCCCGTGGATGCAGATGAGCACCGCCCCTGCGGGCTTCGGGGACTCGGGCCAGTGTTTACACGGCAGAGTCTTGCCATCGCGGGTGGTCCATGAGGTGAGTGATGGGTCCATAGCAGGAGGTTTCGCCGTAAAGCGGTGCGTGGCGCAGTGGCAAAGCAAGAGCGAGGTGATCGCGACTACCGCCGTTCTAAGTCTGATGAGAAGCACGCGCAAACCGCCACCGGCAACGCCGGCCATGCCGGGGGACTCCAGGGGCACGGCTCAACCTCCTGTTTTGTGAATCTCCACCCGGCGATTGAGTTGCTGCACAGCGGCATCTCCCCCCGGGTCCACACTGGGAATTGGCTCTCTTTCGCCGCGCCCCTCCACCTTAATATGCGAGCCGTCGAGCTTAAGGCTGCCCGTCAACCAATCCTTGACCGCCTGAGCACGCGCCTCGCTGAGTTTCTGATTCGAAAAGTCATCGCCGATGGTGTCCGTATGGCCGACGAGACGAAACTGCGCGTTGCCATTCGTCTGGATAATCATCCCCAGCTTCATGAGGCTGAGACGGGCTTCGCTGCGGAGCTGGGCGGAGCCAAAATCGAAAAGCAGGTCTGTCCGCAGCATCGCTTTGAAATCGCCTTCGATCGGTCCCTGATAGTTCACGAGGTCATCGAGATTCTTGAAGCCATCGAGCCCGTTGTTCCCGCCGGTCCCCTGCTTGTTCGTTTTGAGAATGTCGGACTTCAGATCGCCGGAAGCCGCGCTGAGGGCATTGGCATCAATAATCATCTGGTCGTCGTCCGGTTTCATCGGCTGGGGCTTCATCGCGGTCGGCTTCGCAAGGAGGCTGCTTTTCACATCAACATCGAGCGCCGAGCGGGAATCACTCAAGTCGTCAATGAGGTCGCCGGCCTTGCCGGGGGCCGGCTTGCTGAGCGTCACGTTCACCGCCATATCCTTGAGCGTCGGCGTGAGCACGACCGCCTTGTCCTTCAATTCCTCCGCAATCTGGGAAATGTCAGGCAAATCCTTCACAGGCGGGTCCTGATTCACCTTTTGCGACAGATCCGGCGGGAGGTTCTGCGGGCGCTGGAGCACGTCCTGAGGGATCGAAATTTGCTCCAGCTCCGTCTCAAAAACCCCGGTGCGCAATTCCACGGCATCCCGGGTCGTCTCGGACAGCCGGTAATTCTTTAGCCACACAAACAGTGCGCCGTGAACCCCAACGGAAGTGGCTACGGCAGCGAGAATCCACCACCGCAGATCCCATGCGGTCGTTGTGTGGCGAAACGCCGGTCCTCCAGCGGGAGCGTCCCAGCGGTATCCTGAAGAGTGAGCCATGATTGGTCGGGGGGTTGGCGGTCGAGTGGCCGGACCGTAGCACGGCGGACAAGGAGGGAAAGTGGGAGTTGGAGAGAAGAACGAAAAGCGCGGTGTCCCAATCTCAGGTCAGTCAGTCGTCCGTCTGCTCCGGCCAGTGTTCGAGAAAGGCGAGTTGCGCGTCTTTGTCAGGCATCGCCCCGCGCTCCGGGTCCTCAAGAAACCGCCGCGGGTAGCCCGGCTCCAGCGACATGACCCGTACCGCGCGGCCCTCCACCGTGAACAGCGCCCGCCATGCGCCGCAGCCGATCATCCACTGCGCCCCGCCGCGGCGCTTGATGCGGCGCGTCCGGTGCGGCGACGGATCGCGTGTCAGGATTTCTTCAAGGCGCGGGCGAAAATCAATCTCCCGCACTTCCCGCAGCCACTGCGCCTGCATGGCCGCGAGCGGCGCATATTCCACAGCGAACGCCGGCGGCAACTGCATCAGTTCATCCACTTCGCCCGTCCAGCCGCTGCTCTCGTGCGGGAAGGAATCGTAGGCCGGGATGTAAGGCTTAATGTCAAAAACCGGCGTGCCATCCACCAAATCGCACGGTCCCAAAATCAACCGCCGTCCCTCCACAGCGATCAACTGCACCGCCGTCAGCCCGATCGGATTCGGCCGGTGCGGCGAACGTGTCGCGAACACTCCGCGTTTCTGCACCGGCCCCCGCGGCGGCTGCACCAGCGGACGCCACGACTCGTTGCGGTGAAACCACCACACGAGCCAGATGCGCGAAAATCCCGCCAGGTCCTGCAACGCCTGCTCAAACGACTGCCCCGGCAACAGTTCCAGCACACTCCGCTCCTGCTCCGCCTCATCCGGCTGATGCCGCGCCGCAAACTTCACCTGCTTTTCCGAGCGGATGAAGCCGATGGGCTGGAGAGTGAGTGAAGACATGGGACGCATCTCTTCATAGGGAAGGCGCGTATTCTGGAAACCATTTCTTTAGCCCTCTTCCCCATGGCCGCATCCTTCCTCAGAAAACAAGTTGGCCCCGGGTCAAGGCATGGATACACTCCGCTCCCATGACTGAAAAAATTATCTTCGATCGAAAGCCCGCCGTCCTTCCACTTGCCGCCGGTGATTACTGGTGGTGTTCCTGCGGACGTTCCCAAACCCAGCCGTTTTGCGATGGCTCACACAAGGGAACCGGGCTCGCTCCCGTGAAGTTCACGCTCGCGGAAGCAAAGACCGTGGCCCTGTGCAACTGCAAGCACAGCTGCAACCCACCGTTCTGCGATGGCTCTCACTCAAAGCTGCCCGCAGACTGATCCTTCGGAATATTCAGCCACACCATTCCTCGCACCCGCATGAATACGCAAAACCGCTCTGTCTCTGGAATCGGCCTCGCCATCGGTCTCATACTATGCGCCGTTGGCGGCGTCATGGCTTTCCGCGTGTGGCAAAAAGATCCGCCGCCCGCGCCGGCGCCTTCGCCCCCTGCGGCACAGTCGGCTGCGACCACTCCGACAGAGACGCCCGTGATCACCCCGGCTGTCCTTCCCTCTCCACCTCCCGACCCCAAGAAAATGTTTGAAGACAAAATCAGCAAGCTCACGCCCGAAGAATTTCATGTAACCCAGCGCTCCGGCACCGAGCGTCCGTTCACCGGCAAATACTGGGACCACCACGAGGAAGGCGTCTATGTGGACGTCGTCTCCGGCAAGCCGCTCTTCACGTCGCTCGACAAATTCGACTCCGGCTGCGGCTGGCCCAGCTTTGCGAAGCCGATCGCCGGCGGTGAGATCAAGGAATTAAAAGACGACACTCTCGGCATGGAGCGCACCGAAGTCCGCTCCGGCACTGCCGAC
>JANNVM010001011.1:0-11830 GCA_031414455.1 Verrucomicrobiota bacterium | reverse complement strand
CGACGTCTTCGGCCGCAAGTGCCTGGCTGCCCGCCGCCTGCTTGAGCGGGGCGTGCGCTTCGTGCAAATCTGGAGCGGCAACGACAACGGCTTCCCGCGCCGCAACTGGGACAGCCACGAGGACATCGAGCGCGACCACGGTCCGCTCGCCCGCGGATTTGCCCGCGGTGCTGCGGCGCTCATCAAGGATCTCAAACAGCGTGGCCTCCTCGACGATACCATCATTCTCTGGACGACCGAGTTTGGCAGGATGCCCAGCACCCAGGGCGGCAAGGGGCGCGATCATAATCCCTACTGCTTCACCAACTGGCTCTGCGGCGGCGGCATCAAAGGCGGCACCACTCACGGCCTCAGTGATGAATTCGGCTACAAGCCGCTGGACCGCCGCAACCCCACGGAAGTCTATGACATCCACGCCACCATCCTGCATCTGCTGGGCATGGACCACGAGAAACTCACCTACCGCGCCGGTGGCGTTGACCGGCGTCTCACGGACGTGCACGGGCATGTGATCGAATCGCTGCTCGCATGACGTTGATTCAGCGCCAGCATCGGGAATCGCGACGACCTCCTCCAGGTCTTCGCGGCGGGGAGCGCGGTTTTGCTTCCACGCACGCATGTTGCGACGACCGGTGCCCGGCGTCCGCCCGCAGCAGCCCGTCAGCGCGCCGGGAACAGGGTAAATCCGAACGGTGCGCGTGGTGCAGGCTCAGGCAGTGAACGCGGCGTTCGTCTTCAGGGAGTAAGCGTGGCCTTTACTCGAAAGAAGATCTGCCCTTCGTCTGCCGGGATGAAGGCGCGGAGATATTCCAGGGTGCCGTCATTGAACACGACCTGGCTGACAGCGTCACGCCAGGTGCTGAGGTCGGTGGAGAACTGCGGCGTGAGGGTGACGATGGCGGTGTAGGCGGGCAGGCGGCGGAAGCAGTAGGCGCGAATGCCACCGGTAGTGATCCATTCGCCGGTGGGGAGTTCGCCGGCAGTGAGCGGATTGCCGCCGAAGCCGAGTTCGTTGAGGTTGGCCTGGCCATCGAGGTCGGGATCGGCCAGCGGGCCGCTGATATTGATGTCGGCCAATTGCGCGGGGGAGAAGAACCCGGCGGCCCAGGTATTGTAGCCGGTGGTGCCGGTCTGGATGAAACTGATGTCGTCTATGAAGCAGCGTCCGGTATCGGAGGGTGCGCCGGACTGGATGGCGGCTCGCCATTCGAGATTGTGAGTCCCGGGAGCGAGGATGACTGAGGTTCTCTGCCAGACTCCGCTGAATCCGAGGCTGGAGACCTGGGTGCTGTTCCGGGAAAGTGTCAGGGACGGCGGCGAGGCGGTGGCTTCGCGATACCATGAGAAGGAGAGTGTGCCGGCTCCGCTGAGAGTAGTGGTCAGGCGCGCGTCTCTGCCCACGGCGAGCAGCGGGCTGGCAATAACAAGGTCATGCGAGGCTCCGGCGAGCGGCAGCGGTGCCCACGCGGTGCTGCCAAAGGAGGTGGCCCCGCTGTTGGCCGCGCCGGAAAGGGTCACGCCCGGTTGCCATGAGATGCGGTCCAGTTTGGCGCAGGCGGAGTTAGTACCTGCGTTGCCGCGGAGGTAGGTCCAGCCGATGGTGTGCGTGCCCGCGGGCACTTCATAGCCGAAAGTTTGCCACCCTGGCTGGCTGGCGCTGCCGCGGATGGTGCCGTCCAGATCAAAACGCAGCAGGTCGGTGGAGCGGAAGTATTCGCCGAGCGCAGCGGAGAAACTGAGATAGCCGGGACCGGTCAGCACGACGGAGAGTGAGGCGGAGCCGTTGGCCGGGACATTGCTGACGAAGACGCAGTCGCTGCCGTCGGCGGCCTGCGGACTTTGATAGCCGGTCCACATGCCGGCATCGGGAGAGGGCGTAAGGGGGAGCGCGGTGTCGGCGGCCTCGCCGAGACTCACGGGCGGATCCGGCACAAAGGAAACGCCATCAAGCCACGCGCGGTGCTCCTGCTGGCTGACCGGGCTGAAGACGCTGTAATTCCAGTGGAGCGGAGTACTGCCCGGCGGCAGCAGGACGGTGCGCTGCTCCCATGTGTGGACATTGCAGGTGGCGAGGGTTTCGCCGGCACCGAGTTCGAAATTCTGGTCCTGCGTATTGCGCTGCCGGCGCCAGCGGAATTGCAGCGTGCCTGGCCCCTGCACGGGACTGGCGGCTAGGGTGATGAATTCCCCGCCGGTAAGCAGCGGGGTCACTGCGAAGTCATCGTGGCCGGCCACACTGCCGACGGCGCGCCAGGCGGGCGTGCCGGAGGTGGACCATGTCAGGCTGGCCTGGTCGAGGGCGTTGGTGAATGTGGCTGCGGGTGTGGCCTGCACGGTGAACTCGTCGAGCCAAAGAAGCCCTTTGTTGTCGCGGGTGCGCCATTCGACGGTATGGGTTCCGCTCTCCACGATGATGAGGCCCTGTTTCCAGTCCGGCGCCGGGGCATGGATCTCCCATATTTTTGTGTCAACCCAGACAACGAAGCCATCATTATCATAGGTCGAACCGGAAGGCCAGCGGTACCAGTAAGTGATCACCGCCGGCCCGTTGACAGTCGCAGAAAGTTTCGCTTCGCCGGTATTGGGCAGTGGCGACTGCACGGCATCCGTCCCGTCGTGGCTGATGCCCGTCTGGCCGATCCATGTTCCGGTGGCGGTGCTGGCGCTGAGAGCCGGGCCGCCGTCGAGCGCGTCGGCGACGGGCACGGTGGTGGATGGTTTGAAAACGACACTATCAACCCAGACGGCGTCCCAGAGACTGGTGTCGGGCCGCCAGGAGACGGTGTGAGGGCCAGCGGCCAGGTTGAGCAGCGTTTCCTTCCAGATGGGGGAACCGGTCAGGTAGCGGTCGAAGGTTCCATTCACACTGAGCGCGATGGCGCTGGAGGATTCGCCGCCGCCCTTGCTCCAAAAGCTGAGCACGCCCGGGCCGGTCACCGGCAGAGTCAGAGTCAGCGTGGAGGGACTGTTGCCGGAGGGCACAGGCGACTGCATGGCATCCGCGCCATCGCGCGTGATGCCCGTCTGGCCAAACCACGGCCCCGCGGAGCCGGCGGTGGCGGACCATGCGCCCGCGAAATCTGCAGCGTCGGCCAGCGTGGACGTGGCGGACGGCGCGAACGACACCTGATCCACCGCGACTTCGCGCCGCGTGCCGGCGAGACCGTTGACCCGCCAGTTCAATACCTGCGCGCCCGGCGGGAGATGGAGCGTGCGCGTGGCCGCAGCCACGGCCGGCGTGGAGAGGTTATTCACGCGGAAGGTCACCGCTGCGGGCGCGGCGTCGCTCACGCCCGGCAGCGTGTAGCTCAATGTGCCCGGCCCAGTGACGCTGGCCAGCAGGTCAGCTTGTTGTCCCGACCCGGCGACGGCCCCCGCGGCCACGCCATCCACCGAGTAGAGCGACTGCGGAAACCATCCGGCGCCCGTGGACGACCACGCGAGTTGCGGCGCGTTCAAGGCTTCGCCCAGCGGCGGTTCCACGGCCGGCGTGATCTCCAGGCGGTCCACCCACGCGCGGCCTTGCGGATGATCCGGCTGCCCGCTGGAGGGCCTCGTGAGCGACCATCGCAATTCGTGCGGGCCGGCGGGAATGAGCACGCGCAGCGGCGTCCAATCGAATTCGTAAGGCCGGTAGATCGCTTCTACGCCATCCACCAGCATCCGGAACTGCCGGCTGGACGAGGCATCGCTCAACTTCGCATAAAAGGACACCGTCGCCGGGCCGCTCACGCTGGCGAAGAACTCCGCCGTTTGCCCCTGGGTGAGCACCGGGGAGGTGACAACATCGGTGCCGTCGCAGCCTTCCGCACTTTGCGCGAACCACTGTGCGGTGCCCGCCGTGTTCCATGTCAAGCCCGGCTGATCAATGCCGTCACCAAAACCCGGTGGCGGCAGCGGCTCGATGGCCAGAGTGTCCAGCCAGGCCCGCCCGTTCCATGCCTCCAGGTAGTTGGACCGCGTCACCCTCCAGCGGAGCGTGTGCGTTCCTGCCTCGATGACAATGGTGCGCGCCGACCAGTCCTGCGTGCCGGTGAGGGTCTCGCGCTCCTGTCCATCCACGCTGAGCGCCAGGCTGTCGCCGGCGGTGTCGAAGCGGCACTTCCAGCGGAAGGAAATGAGCGCCGGCCCGGTGATGCTGGCGGAGAGGTCGGCGGTTCCGTTGGGAGCGGCGAGCCGTGGGGATTTCGCGGCATCCGTGCCATCCCAAGTGGTGGCCGTCTGGCCAAACCACGCCGCTACTCCCGCGGTGTTCCAGGTGATACCGCCGGCATCGAGGGCCGCCGCCAGGGTGATGCCGGAGTCCCCGGTGTAGCGAATGTCATCCACCCAGAGTTGCTTGCCGGTCTCGTTACTGTTGAGCTGCCAACCGATGGTTTGCGGCCCGCTATCGAGTTCGAAGGTGCGCTCCTGCCAACTGGATGTGGCGTTGAGGTAGGAGAGCGCACCATTCAAAAAAAGTGCCGTCTGGTTCGCGGTGCCGTTAGTGCGCCAGCGCCACCGCAGCAGGCCCGGGCCCTGGAAACCGGTGAACATCGTGGAATTGACGGGCGCAGTCGGCGAGGCGGCAGCATCCACGGCATCGAATGACTCCGCCGTCTGCCCCGCCCACATGCCGCCGGTGAATCCGAACGGCTGCGCCTCCATGTCCACTGCCTCCGCCACTGTCAGCACTGCACCGGGAGTGAAGGCCACTTCATCGAGCCATGCGGAGTCACCGCCGGCCACATTGCTCAACTGCGTCCGCTCGAAGAGCCACACTGCGCTATGTGTGCCCGGCCCGACGACGACGCTACGCTGATTCCAGTCTGCCACCGCGCTGATAGCCGTCTGCTCATAGCCGTCGAGTGTCATCCTGAAAGGATTCCCAAAGCCGGAGTTCACCTTCCACCAGAATGTCAGGAGGCCCGGCCCGGTGAACTCACTGGCCAGCCCCGCGGACTGATCCACCGGCACGGAACCGGCCTGCACCGCATCCGCGCCATCATGGGAAATGGCCGGCTGCGTGTAGAAGCCGACATTCCCCACATCCGTCCAGGTCTGACCCGGAGTGTCCACGCCGTCCTCCAGTGGCGATACCGCTGTGAAGGAAACTTCATCCACCCATGCGAGGCTGTTCAAGGCTGCGGTGGGCACGAGAGGATGCGGAGCCAGTGCCCAGGTGATGGTGTGGGGGCCGTTGCCGAGCACGATCTCCACCCGGGTCCAGCCAACTCCTACAAACGGGGACGCTGCGGAGTGCTGCACTCCGTCCACCCAAACCTCGAGCGAATTCCAGGTCTCGCGGCTCTCATACTTCCACCAGAAGCTCAGCACACCTGCTCCCTGGAACTGCGCGGTCATTTCGGATCGCTGACCCGACGGCATGGCGCAGGCGGTCGCGGCGTCGCTGCCATCGTGCGTGACCATGCTCTGCGGATACCATCCGCCCGCGGCGGGGGCCGTCACCGTCGCCGGAGTATCCATCGCATCGGCCAGCGTCCCTGCCGGCAGCACCGTGAACTGATCCACCAACAACTGCCAGCCCTCATCGTGGAACTCCACGGTATGCGTGCCCGCGGGCACATAGAGCGGCTCCCTTTTCCATGAGTTATGGAACCGCTTGCGCTGCACCGCCCCGTCCACCCGGGCCGTGTCAATGCCGCCTCCCTGCCATGAGAACTGCACCTCCGCGGGACCAGTCACCTGAGTGGTCAGGCTCGTGGTCTGCGGCGCTGTCACCTGCGGCGAGCGCACCGCATCTTCGCCGTCCGCCGACCACGCGCGCTGCGCCACCCAGCCGGCGACGCCGCTGGTATTCCAAACCCGGCCCGGCGTATCCAGCCCCTCCGCCAGCGTCAGGACCGGCAGCACCTGCACCTGGTCCAGCCAGCCGAGAGGAGTATTGACGGCAGTGCCCGGCGGCTCTGATCTCTCCCAGCGCACGGTATGCGCACCGCTGCCGAGGATGTGGGAGCCTCCGCCCCATTCGTAGCCGGCGCTGTTCACTGTCTGACCGTTCACTTTCAGCGAGAATGCGTTGGAAATGTTGGCGGACTTCCAGCGGAAGAACAATTCACCTGGTCCATTGAGCGTCGTCTCCAGCCATGAAGTGGAGGAGGTGCCGCGCGCCAGCACCACCGCGGCATCCTGGCCGTCGAAGTTTTCCGCGGTCTGACCCTGCCAGGTGCCATCGGACGTGAAAATCGCCGCCGGCTGCTCCACGGCCTCGCCGATGGACACCGGGGGCAGAAATTGCACCTCGTCCACGAGCCATGTGGCGGGAGAGGCGGACTCATTGTAGCGGGTCACCCTGAACTCGATCACATGCGGCCCCGGCGTGAGCAGGAGGCGCCGTTGGTGCCAGGTGTTGGCGGCAATCCATCCAAACGGTTGCCCCACCCCGCCATACACCGTTAAGGTTCCGTCACCGCTCTCGCCTGGCCGGAGCCAATAGTACCAGAACGCCAGTTCTCCGGGCCCCTGCACAGTCGTGGTCATGCCGGCGTAACTGTTGATTTCCTCCACGCGGATGGCCGCTGCATCCGTGCCGTCGTGCGTCAGCGCAGCCGTGGAGTGCCAGCCTCCGATGCCGGTCGTGGTCCATGTCGCGCCCGGCAAATCCAGCGCCGCCACCAGCGGGGTGGTGGCGGGTTCATCCACGATGATCTCCAATGGCGCCGTGAGGGTGCCGTCGGCGTTGGTGGCACTGAGTGTCGCCGTGAACGTGCCCGCCGCCGCCGGCGTGCCGGTGATGAGCCGCGTGGTGTTGGAGAAAGTGAGGCCCGCCGGCAGATTGGAAACGGAGACACTCGTCGCCGCCGCGGACGTGAGCCGGTAGAAGAACGGACTGGTGCGAATACCGCGCGCGCTGGCGGCACTGGTCACCACCGGCGGTCGCAATTGGGGCGTCAGCACAGTGAGCGTCAGCGTTCCCGCGCCGGTGCCCATGCTGTTGCTGGCGCTGAGATTCACCGTCCATGTACCTGTGGCGGTGGGCCGGCCTTTGATCTGACCCGTGGCGGCATCCACGCTGAATCCCGGCGGCAGTCCCGTGGCGGCAAACGATGCCGGACGGTGCGAGCCTTTGATGAAATAACAGAACGCCTCCTCCATCCGCGCGTCTGCCGTGAACGGCCCCTCCAGCACCGGAGCCGCCACAGGTGCGGTGAGCGGCGCGCCCTGGAGGATCACGGTCACGGCACCCAGCGATCCGGGCGGGGCATCGGGCTGGTTCGCATCGTCGCGGGCCTTCACGCTCCACACGCCGGTGGAGGATTCACCCCAGTGACACACGCTGCTGAATGTCCAGTTTGTCAGGTCCACCTCCGCATCGCCCGGTCGCTTGTCCGCCAGCAGACTCACCATGCCGGACGGCGAGGTGAGTTCCCACACCAGTTGCCCGCGCCGGGCGTGAGTGGCATTCACCGTCACCTGCACATGCTCCACGCGCAGCGCCGGCTGCGTGGTGAAATCGAAGGAGCGCACCGCCCCTGCCGGATGATGATCAGGGATGGGCAGCGCCGCGCCGCCGCTGGTCAAGCTCACCGTGGTGTCCGGCGGCAGATTCTCCCAGCGACCGGCCAGTTCCACGGCAGCCAGCGCGTCCAGCATTCCCGCCCCGAACTGAGGATAGAATCGCAGCCCCGCGCCATTCGCAGGCCACGGCGGCACCCAGGTTTCCACACGTCGCGCCGAACGGATCAGAATCTCCTGCACGTCGCGATAACCCAGCGCCGGATTCTGTTCCAGCATGAGCGCCACCGTGCCGGCCACGATGGGACAGGCGCCGGACGACCCCCACAGGGAACCGCTGGCTTCTCCCAGCAGTGGCAGGCTGGTAGTGGGATAGGGAGCACCCTCCACCGACACGCAGAGTAAAACATTCGAGCCGGACTCCGCCGATGTGGCCGGATAGTCGCTCATGTTGGAGGAAGACACCGCAATGCCGCGGAAGCTGTTGGCATAGCCGTTGTAGTTGGAGCAGTCCTCAGCGCCCCCGTTGCCGGCGGCCCAGACAAAGACGGTGCCCTTGCCGCCGCGCCCGCTGGTCACCGCGTCCTCGATCGCCGCCAGCGTGAGCGGCCCCGGGCCGTCCAGTGAGCGCGGATAGTCCGGCGGCCCCCAACTGTTCGACTTGATGTGAATGACATCGTTCCGCCACGCCATTGCCTCCGCCTCCTGCGCATCGGTCACCGCCGCCGCCGTCAGTCGCAGCCCCACAGGAATCGCATCCGGGGCCACGCCCGCGATGGCAAACCGGTTGTTCCTCTTTGCCGTCGCCAGGCCCGCGCAGGCGGTGCCGTGGGTGGCGGGAATGACGGGCGAAGCATCGTCCGGCGTCGCGTCATTCCAGTCCCGGTCCAGCGCCGTGTCCGCAGCAAGGTCCGGATGATCCAGCGCCACTCCGTCATCCACGATGCCAATGCGAATCCCTGCGCCCGTGCTCCGGGTCCACGCTTCCAGGAGATTGATCCGGATGTGCGACGAGGCGTTCGGGTGCCCGATGCAGGGCCATTGGAACGGGCTGGCGGGCGTAAAACTCTCCACGGAAAAGAAGGTATCCGATGGCAGCGGCAATCCATATGGCACGCGCTGCCGCCGCAGCGGCCACGCCTCAGCCACCGTGCCGTCCGCGGACTCCCGCAATCCGCGACCGCCATCAACGCGCAATTCCTGCATGCTCCCGTTCTCCGCCGGAATCCGCAACGTGGCCGGCGCCAACTGCGCCTCCAGCCATACCGGAAATAACCAAAACGAAAGCAACTGCAGGGAGGGGAACCGTTTCATAAGCAGGAGAGATATTCGCGGCTCAGTTACGGCTTATCGCCGGGCTATTCAAATATCTTTATCTAAACAGCGCGGCCTTCTGGAGGACCCCATCATCCTCTGGACCACCGAATTTGACAGGATGCCCGGCACGCAGAGCGAAGGGCCGGGACCACAATTCCTACTGCTTCACCAACTGGCTCTGCGGCAGCGGGATTAAGGGCAATGCCCTTAAGTTTACACGGGCCAGGTTTCTGAGAAACGGCGATTATAGTCCTTGTACTTTAGTTAGGACCGTGTCTTGGACTGCGGATGCCAAAACCATCCGTCTCGACAATTGCTGGGTCTCCGCGGCCAAAATCCCCCGATCACTCCGAATCCGGACTCGCGGCGAGCCTGCCGCGGGCTCTTGAGGAGTTCATCAGCCCGGAAGCATGCGCCGCCGCTTTTCGTGCCCACGCTCCGCATGCCCGCGGGCTGCCCGCCAAACCCACCGCATGGCAGCTCGTGCTCAGCATGATTGCCCAGGCCCTCGCTGGCAGCGGCGATTTGGCGCTGCATATCTGGCATGAGTTCAGTTAATGTTGAAGGGCGGCGGTCGTTCGGCTTCCGACGAAGGCCGCCGAAAATACGAAGACCTCAAAGGCCTCGCCATCCAGATCCTCAAACCCGGCGGACTGTTTGTCAGCGGCTCCTGCTCCGGTCTAATCGGTGACGAGGAATTTGAGCACCTCGTCATCAAAGGTGCCCACCGCATCGGCCGTCGCTTTCAGTTCTTCGACCGCACCGGTGCCTCTCCCGATCACCCCGTCATGCCCAACTGCCTTGACAGCCGATACCTCAAAGTGCTGTGGGGCAGAGTGTTTTAAGCTTCGATCTCCTCTCAATATCACCTCCGGCCGCGGCCTGACCTTTGCCGGTCTCCCCGCGCCCTACGGCCCCAGCAGCAGCCGGTAGAACCTTCGCCGTATGTCCGGCCCGACCGGATCATTGACAACCAGTGGCATGGTGCCGGGAGTCTGCGTCGGGAGCGCTTCCCAGTTGGACAGGTTGTCGGACCACTGAATCGTGTAATCCGGTCCCACGGGGCCATCCACCCGGAGGTTGACGGTGTTATCGATTATACTGACCGCCGCGAATGAAACCGGCTGCAGGGGATTGACGTTCACACTAAAGGTCCTCGTGTGATTCAGTTCCGGCGTGCCGTTGTCCGTCACCTTCACGTTCAGTGAATGGCTGGATGCTGCCAGGGCCAGTTCCGGACGCCAGCGGAACAAGCCAGTCGCGGGATGGATCGTCGCGCCAGCCGGCGGATTCACGAGGGAGAACGTCAGGCCAATCGCGGGCTGATCACTGTCGGTGGCCACGGCGGTGAACGAGACCGTCTGCCCGGGATTGATGGTGCGGTTCGCGAGCGGTGCCAGCACCGGCGCGCTGTTCACTTCGCTAACAGTAACCGTGAAAGTGTTCTCGGCTGTCATCCCGGGAGAACCATTGTCGGCGACCCGGGTGGTGAACGGGTAGGTGCCCGGGCCCTGGGATTCCGTTGGCGTCCAGGTGATGACACCCGCGGGACTGATGACAGCGCCGGGCGGAGACCCCATCAACGTGTAAGTTAGTGTATTGGCGGGCCGGTCCGCATCGGTGGCGGTATTGGTGACGCTCAGGGTGGTTAGTTCATTGATCGTCCGCCCGCTTTGTGAAGGCAGCACCGGAGCGGTGTTCACTTCGTTGACCGTGACGGTGAAGGTGTTGGTGGAATCGAGCGCCGGTGTGCCGTCGTCGGTGACTCTCGTGGTAATCGCGAAGCTGCCGGGCCCCTGGAGTTCCGTTGGCGTCCACGTGATGGTGCCATTTCCATCAATGGCGGCGCCGGAGGGCGGATTGACCAGTGTGTAGATCAGCCCCTGGACGGGCGCATCGGCATCAGTGGCCGGATTGGTCACTATAAGCGGCGTCAGTTCGGCAACGGCGGCATCGTTCTGCGTGGAAAGTGCGGGTGCCGTGTTCACTTCCTCGACGAGGACAAAGAACGAATGGGTGGCGCTCATCGCCGGCGTGCCGTCATCCATGACCAGGACGGTGAAGGTGTGAATGCCCGGACCCTGCGCCTCCGTCGGCGTCCATGTGATGAGGCCGGCGGAATCGATGACCGCGCCGGGCGGGGCCGCCAGCAGGGTGTAGCTCAGATTGTTGGCGGGAAGATCGGTATCGGTCGCGCCATTGGGCACGCTGAGGAGCGTCAGTTCGTCAATCGTTCGGTCGGACTGAGCCGGCAGTGACGGCACCGCATTCACTTCAGTGACGGTAACGACGAATGAATTGCTCGCACTGAGCGCGGGGTTCCCGTTGTCCGTGACCATAGTCGTGAGAGTGAACGGCCCCGGCCCCTGCGCCTCCGAAGGCGTCCATGTGATGGTTCCGCTGGCACTGATGGCTGCTCCGGCCGGCGGATTGATCAGCGAGTAAGTTAGCGAATTGGCCGGCGCGTCCGCATCTGTGGCGGGATTGGCCACCGTGAGGAGCGTCAGTTCATCGATGGTTCGGTTCGCCCGGGCGGAAAGCCCTGGCGCGGTATTGACCTCGTTGACGGTGACGGTGAACGAATGCGTGGCGCTCAGTACGGGTGTTCCATTGTCGGTGACTTTGACGGTGAACGGCTCGGAGCCAGGCCCCTGGGCCTCGGTGGGCGTCCATGTGATGACCCCGGCGCCATTGATGGATGCTCCCGCGGGTGCGGTCAGCAGTTCGTAGGTCAGCCCATTCGCCGGCACATCAGTGTCCAATGCCGCATCGTTCACGGTCAGCAGTGTCAGTTCGTTAATAGTGCGGTCCGCCGGTGCCGGCAGCGATGGCGCAGAGTTCACATTGTTGACGGTGACAGTGAACGTGTTCGTGGCGCTTAGATTCGGCGCGCCGTGGTCGTCCACCCGGGTGGTGACGGTATAGACGCCTGGCCCCTGAGCTTCCGTTGGCGTCCATGTGATGGTGCCACTGCTGCTGATAGCGGCGCCCGACGGAGACTCGAGCAGCGTGTAGGTCAGGTTGTTCGCGGGAAGATCGTTGTCGGTCGCGCCATTCG
>JANNVM010001010.1:0-3198 GCA_031414455.1 Verrucomicrobiota bacterium | reverse complement strand
TTCTGCCGGAGGATCTCATGACGCGCGACACGCTGCGCTTCTTTGGCCGGCGCGGCCCGCGCCGCCGTTCGGACCTTAACGTCGAGGAGGTTTCCGTCGCATCATGAATGCCATGCCTCCCATGCTCGAACTGCATCGCCTCAACAAAGCCTTCCCGGCTCCAGGTGGCGGACAGAATGTGATCGTCAAAGACTTCAGCCTGCGCCTCGCGAAGGGTGAGTTCACCACACTCATTGGCCACTCCGGATGCGGCAAAAGCACCGTGCTCGCCATCGTGGCGGGACTCAGCGATGCCACCACCGGCGGCATGATTCTCGGCGGACGGGAAACCACCGAGGCCGGGCCGGACCGCGGCGTCGTCTTCCAGTCACCGTCCCTGCTGCCGTGGATGACGGCGCTGGAGAACGTTATGCTCGGTGTTAATCAGGTCTATTTCACCGCTTCGAAAGCCGAGCGCCGCCAGCTTGCGGAATACTATCTTTCCATCGTCGGTCTCGGCGATGCGATGCTGAAGTATCCCGCCGAACTCTCTCAGGGAATGAAGCAGCGCGTCGGCATCGCCCGGGCCTTCGCGCTTCAGCCGCGGATGCTGCTGCTCGATGAGCCGTTTGGCATGCTCGACGCACTAACACGCGCAGAACTTCAGCAGGTTCTCCTCGATCTCTGGGGCCGTTTCCAGATCACTACGCTCATGGTGACTCACGATGTGGATGAAGCCGTATTCCTCTCCGACCGCGTGGTCATGATGACCGACGGCCCGGAAGCGGAGGTGGGGGACATTCTTCGGATTCCTCTGGCCCGTCCGCGCAACCGCGAGGGCATGGTGAACGATCCGCAGTGTCGCGAACTCCGCGCCCACCTTCTCGCTTTTCTCAACGAACGCAGCCACATCCGGCCAAGCCGTGAGCCCGACTTCAGGCCCTCGCCGGACCTTGCGGCGGAGTTGTCGGCTCACGCAGCGCTTACGCCGGCAGCGTCCTGAATCCTGTGCAGCAAACCAACACAAAACCAACATACAACTAAACACATGATCCATTCCCGTTCGCGAATTCTCGCTGCACTGACGCTCAGCGCCCTGACTGCTGCCGCAGGGCCTCCCGCCACCGCACCCATCACACCACCGCCTCCGGCGAATCCTCTATCATTCTACGACGGCAAACTCATTTTCGACATCCAGGAAAAGAATCGTTTCGAGAGCCGCGAGAACAATTACGACTTCAACGACGATGTGGACTCCCTCACGGACGACAGTTGGTTCCTGAACCGCTTCCGTATCGGTATGAAAGTGACGCCGGCTCCTTTCTTCTCCATCTATGTTCAAGGACAGGATACGCGCGAGTGGGGCTCCGATCGCCCGAATGTAATCGGTGTGATGGGGGCGGAGGGTGATGATGAATTCGATCTGCGCCAGGCCTTCATTGAAGCAGGCGACGCGAAGAAGGGATTCAGCGGAAAATTCGGCCGCCAGATGCTGCTCTACGGCGATGAGCGCCTCGTCGGTCCCCTTGAGTGGGCCAACCAGGGCCGGACGTTCGATGCGATCAAGCTGCGTTACGCTGGCGAGAAGTGGTGGTTGGAGGCCTTCGCCTCCAGCGTCGTTAAGTTCGAAAATTACACGTTCAACCAATCCGACTGGCTGGACGACGATGCCACCCGCGATCAGACATTCAGCGGCCTCTACTTCAGCACCACGGCCATTGGCAAGCAGACCACGGACGCCTATCTGTTCTACTTGAGTGAGGACTACACGGTTGGTGACACCGGTTTCGTGACGCTGGGCACCCGCATAAAGAGCACGCCCGGTGCGTTCAACGGATGGGACTACGAGACGGAAATGGCGTTCCAGTCGGGCGATGTGAAAGGCAAGGACCTTGAAGCCTTCGCCGGGCATTGGGGTGGAGGCTACACATTCGCCAGTCATGCATGGAAACCGCGCATCGGCATCGAATACAACTATGGCACCGGCGACAGCAACGCCGCCGACGGCGATGTGGAGACGTTCCAGAATCTCTTCCCCACGAACCACAAATTCTACGGCTACATGGACGTCTTCTCATGGCAGAACATTCACAACGCGGCCGTTAGCCTGAGCGCCACTCCAACGAAGAAACTCAAGGCCCAACTGGATTACCATCTCTTCTGGATCGCCGATACCAGTGACGGCTGGTACCGTGCCAACGGCACCACGCTCGTGCGCCCCATCAACAGCCTCGCCGACAGCTATGCCGGCTCTGAATTTGATCTCACGCTCATCTACAAGTACTGCAAAAACCTCACGCTGCAGGTCGGCTACAGCCACTTTTTTGCCGGCGACTATCTGAAAGCCACCGGAGCCAGCGACGATGCCGACTTTGGCTATGTTTCGGCACAGATTGACTTCTGATTCTTCTGCATGGTTGCGCGGAAGATAAAAAGGCGGACCGGAGTGCCCTATGCTGCACGGGGCCTCCGGTTCCGCCCCGCGCGTTCCATTTTGAACTAACTCAGCGGGTCGCCGCCGCAGCGTCCTTCGCAAGGCGCGCCAGCTCAAGCAGAAGCGGCTCCAGCCGGGCGTAATAGTCGTCCTCCTTCATCGCCGCTTTCTCCTCCCGCAGGGCTTCCAGACGCGCCTCGAGTTTCTCGCGCTGCACCAGAAGCTCCGCAGGCCACGCTTTCTCCGCCGCCGGCGGAACGAGGTAAAAATAGCGTGCGGCCGCTCCGTCCGTGGCCGCGTTCTTGTCCGCCTTCTTCGCGGCACGAAGCCCCTTAAACCAGTCCGCCGGCGTGCCCAGCGCATCGCCGTTGTCTTCAATGAGGGCGTGCTCGGTGGCGAGGCGTCCTTCCGCCTTATAGAACTCCGCCGTTCGCCGTGAGGCCGCGAGAAATGCCTCCAGCAGCGACACCGCGCCATCGGTGTCGAGGTCCGCTGCGGCATCCATCAGGGATGCGGAGAAATAACCGCCGAAGCGCGTGAAGTTCTGCTCGCTCCCGTTGCGCGTTGCCGTGATGACGATGCGCCCATGCGCCGTCAGCTTCGCGATGAACGGCGCACTGGAGGACGCCGTGTTGATGATCACCGCAGGGCGCTTCACCGGTTTCAGCCATGAGGCGAGATCTTCACCGGAAACGTCAGGGCCACGCAAATTGAATCGCACCGTTTTGCCGTCCCAGGTGCCGTGGCCGTTCAGCACCACCCACAGCGCGTCCTGACCATCCGGC
>JANNVM010001009.1:0-7208 GCA_031414455.1 Verrucomicrobiota bacterium | reverse complement strand
TATCGTAAACGTCCGCGTGACCGCTTCCTCCGCGTCAGCCTCTGGTCGCTCGCGGCACTGGCTTTCGTCTCGCTGTTCGCCGGATTTTTTCTGGAGATCCGGTGGTCCGGTGATGTCCATGGATTCAACGGGCTCTTCGCGACGGATAGCGTACGCTGGACATTTTCGCCTGGAGAGTGGGAGCGACGCATGGTGAACCTCGGGCGCTTTTGGGACGACATCACGCCCGCCCCGCTGCGCGACGATGCGACAGTGACATGGCACGAATGGCTGCGCGGCATCGGGCGTTACGCACTTCCCGCGGCATGGACGACGCTGTTGATATCGGTCGTCTCCATCGTGCTTGCAGCAGTGGCGGCGTGGCTGACACTGCCTCTGGTGTCCCGCGCGGCAGCGGTCGCGCAACCGTGGCTGAACGCGGGCAGGCCGGCCTCGCCGGTGATGAACATTCTCTGGCTGTCCGTCCGGCAGACGGTGAAGGCCGTTCACGTCCTGACACGGGCGGTGCCGGAGGTGATCCTCGCGTTTATTTTCCTGGCCGTGTATGGTGGCGCAGTGTGGCCGGCAGTGCTCGCCCTGGCGCTGCACAATTTCGGAATCCTTGGCAGGCTCGGCGCGGAAACGCTCGACAACAGCAGTCCGGAACTCCCGGCCGCGATGCGCGCCGCCGGAGCCACGCGCCTGCAAATCATGGGCCTTGCCGTTTTCCCATCCGTGCTGCCGCGCTTTCTGATCTACTTCTTCTACCGCTGGGAAACCTGCCTGCGCGAAACCACGGCGCTCGGCATTCTAGGCTGCGCCACGCTGGGCAAAGCCATCCGCGAAGTGAACAGCAAGTTCCGCTATGACGAAATGATGGTGCTCATCCTGCTTGGCGCAGGCATCGTCATTTTTGGCGATTTGCTCTCCGCGCTCGTCCGCCGCTGGGCGCGGCAGGCGGTGTGAGCGTAGCGTGGGCTTCCAGCCCACCGATTTCCGGTTGATAGACCGGTGGGGTGGTAGCCCACACCACGGGTCAGGCCCGGATGCCGATCACGTCGCGGCAGTAACGGAGGCTGCGCTCGAGTTCGCCTTTCTGATAGTCCTGCTCGGCTTTCTTTTTGTCGCCGGTGGCCTGGAACGACGGGATCGCTTTGCCTCTTTTTGCGAGGGCGAGGAAGCGGGCGAATTCGGCTGGCCGGATTTTTTCATATCCGTTCCAGAAGTCCTGGTTGAGCCAGGGAAACCCGCGGGCGAAGCCGCTGATGATTTCCATGATGAACGGCGCCTGCGGGCAGAGTTCGGAGAAACGCCGGGCGTAGGCTTTCATATCAATCATGCCTTCGCCAACGGCGGTCCATGCCACCTGCGCGCCGTCTTTGTCCTCCCAGATCATACTGTCGCGAATGCCGCTGCACACGGTGTAGGGGCCGAGGATTTCGAGATTCTGCATCGGATCTTCGAGCGTCCATGTCGCATTGCCGCTGTCTATGGTGCAGCCGACATAATCCTTGCCGGCCTCTTCGATGAGCGTCTGCAACTCCCATGCCTGCATGTCACCGGCGTGATTTTCGATTCCGATCCTGATGCCGGCATCGAGCGCATAACTGCGCACCGCTTTGCAAACCGCGACCGTGTCCTTGATCCTGGCAAAAATCCCGCCGGGGCTTTTCCGGTCCTCACCGAATCCCTGGTAACAGCGCACCGCAGGCGTTCCGAAGGCTTTGCCGACGCGGATGGTCAGCTTGAGATGTTCCTCGGCGGTGCCCCATTTGGTGGAGAAGTTCTTCGCGCTTGGGCAGATCCCGCCGGTGCCGGCGTAGAGCGCGATGCCCTTGTCCTTCGCGCGTTTGCCGATGTCCGCGAAATAGGCGTCGTCGTGCTTCTCATAGACATCGAGGTCGGAAAGCAGGAGCGCATCACACTTCTGCTCCGCCGCGTAGTCAATGAGGGCCGGCGCTTTCCAGCCGAGGGCGCGGATGGAGAAGTTGTCGAATCCGAGTTTGAGTTTCACGGGCGCAGCATCTTGAGCGACAACGGGAATGGCGGAAGCGGCAGCGGCAGCGGCGGTGGTTTTCATAAAGGAACGTCGGGAATGAGTGGTCATGCGCGCGCTCATAGCGCAGAGCCGGAAAATGGGAACGTGAAAAATGCGGAGCCCGCGCGGGCGGGCTGTCAGGGCGAAAACGGCTGCGGATGACGCCCTGGCGGGGTGGTGTCGAAGAAGACCGGCGCTTCGCCGGCAGCTAGGGCGTTGTGCGTTTTCACGTCGCGGAGTTCCGGATGATCGTCGAGAGACTCAAGGGGCAGTTCGATGGTTTGCCCGGGCTGCATCGCCGGCAGCGGAGTCTTTTTCCCGTCGAGCACGGCCCACTGGAGCAAAGTGATGCGTTGTTTCGGCTTGATGGACCCGAGGAAGATCTGGTCCGCCTCCCATGCCGAAGCGAGCAGCCAGTGCGGAGCGGCGGCGAGCACCTTGTCGTCGGGGAGCGCGGGCATTTCGATGAGGCGCGCCTTGATTTTGTTGCGGGTCGGACGGGTCCGCGCGATGAGGAGTTTCTGCGTGGCAAGCCATCCGTCAGCGATTTCCGCTGCTGCCAAAGCCCGGGAATAGCAGGCGAGGCGCTCGACACGGCCGGTCCACGGAGTGCCGTAGGGCTGGGGATCGCCGGCTGTCAGGGTTAGGCCCGACCATGCGGCGAGTCCGGACTTTTCGAGGTCGGCCCCCTTCATCGGCTGGCCGTCGAGATAAAGCTGGAGGCGTCCGGCGTGGACGGTGAGGAGGACGGAAAACGGGCGGTCGTCTTCGATGCCGAGAACGGTGAGCGGATGGCGCTCGACGATGGCGGACCCGGCATCACTGCCGGTGAGAATGCGGACGACGAGCGAGCGGTCCACACGATAGAGCGCAAGGGCGTCGCGGCCGTCCGCGGTGCGCAAACCAAGAATGCGCACGCTGCACGGATCCTGGGTGCGCCGTTCGGTGATAAGTGCTTCCAGCGTGACACTGCCGCTGGCGGCGCAGGCCGGGGCCATGCCGGCCACTGATGCCCCGGAGGCTTCCGCCCAGCCGGTGCTGACGTTGAGCGAACCGTCGCGGCCAGGCGAGGCACCGCCGCGCAAGCTGAAGACTTCCGCGCCGCCGGGCACCTTCGCATTCTCCCATGAGAACTGCAGCGCATCGCCCGAGACCGGCCATTTCAATTCCCGTGCCCTGGGAGCGACAACCGGGCGCTGTGTGAGTGTCGTCGCGTGATCGCGGCTGCCGGCGATCCAGACGTCAGGGAAATAATCAGGCGCGGGATCGTCACTCAACGGCACGGCGCTGAGAATCTCCCGGAGGTCGGGCCGCAGTGTGGCGAGATAGACATCGGGCGCAGTGCCACTGGCAGGCGGGCCGCTGAATGTGAGGTGCAGCGGATCGTTCGACCAGCGCGGGTGATTGATCTCGCCGCCCTGTTGCGGCAATGACTGCGCGGGGAGCAGATCCCAGCCGGGTTCCACGCCCGGAACGTAAACCCTGAGCCGGCGGCGGTCGCCGTCGAGAATCGTCACCGCATAACTGTTATCCGGAGCCATCCCGGGAAAGCTCCCCTGCCCGAGCGGCGCAAACGTCCGCACGTCCATGTCAGCAAGCCCGGCCTGCGGCCACGGGAAGAGGCCCGCCGCACGCATTCCATCGCGCGAGAGCTGGAAATTGTCCGCACCGAGCGGCGATTCGGTCCACATGATTTCACGGTCGTCGGGCGTGGCCGGGTTGAACCGCATCAGCATTTCGCCGGTGAGCGCCGGGCGGCGACTCGTCTGGAGGGAGTTCAATGCGTAAATATATTCCCCGTCCGCCTCCGGCCAGACCGCTACAGCCATGCCGGCACCGAGTTTCTTCGGTTCACCGCCGGCAAACGGCACGGAGAACATTTCCGGTGCGTAAGCGGTGCCGCTTTCCCCCGCGGCTGCGTGGCGGTTAGTATAATAAACATCGCGGCCATCCGCCGAAAGCAGCGGCCGCGAGAAATTCCCCGGCCCCGCGAGGAGCACGCGCGGCGGCCCTGGCAGTTCCCGCGCCATAAGGCGAAACGTGCCGCCAGCCGCGTAGGGGTCGGGCTCGCCGGAAACCTGCTGCACCCAGACGGCACGGGCGCCGGGAGTCTGAGCGAACGCAGTCAGCGGAAGGAGAAAGGAGGCGAGCAGGCGAAAGTGCATATGGGAAAACCCGGGGAACCAAGCACAGAAACCACGGGACCGCACTGTGGAAAAGGGAGTAACTCGCGGTTGGCACGCGGTTGGCATTGGGGCCGCCTCGTGCGGAAAACCGGCCCTGCCGGCGGGCGCAGGCTGGGGAAGGGTCATGCCGCAGCCCCCGTGACAAGGCTCCAAACCCTCCCGGCACGCCGGAATTCAGGCCTGCCAATAGGGATTTGGTGCTTCTTTGGTGCCTGAAACTCGAAATTCGACGCTTTTCCCTGATCCCCATCCCCTATAGCCCATAAAACTTTCCCCGAGGCGCAGATTTTTCTTGCTGGAGGGAGCCCAATCAGCAATATCGAGACCGTCATGAAACAACTCACAGCGCTCCTCACAATCATTGCAATGTTCGCCGGCCAGGCATTTGCCTGGACAGGCGGTCCCTACAGCAACAACACCTATGACGGCTTCGATGGCGGTATTTTCCAATACACCTTCCGCGGCAACAACGTCTCCGGTATGGCCCGTTTCTCGCAAAATACCTCTTCCTCCTACAATTCTGAGTTCGGAGACTCCGTGACCTACTACAATGGCATCACCTACTACGGTGAGTCCTATGGATTCGTGGACTTCGTCTCCGGAATCGTGGACGGCATCGTGAATGGCACCGCGGCCGGCACGGACCTCAACAACCCTGCCGCGGTGCTCCGCACGGCGACCGGCACCTCATGGGGTGTCTTCAACGGCGTCCGCTACGGCACCGGCAACCCCCTCTTCGGCCCTTACAGCCCCGGCGGCCCTGAGGCCACGTTCATGACCGCCAATGCCACATGGACCGGCAAGCTCACCAAGCGTTTTCCCGTGCCCCGGTTCTCCGGCACCGGCGAAATGACCTTCTTCGGTGAGGGTCAAAGCACCGACGAAAGCGTGGACCTTACGCTCGTTTCCACCGGCGACTTCCTCAACCCGCCAGCGAACGGCGCGGCTCCGAGAAACGGCACCCAGCGCACCTTCATCACGATCCCCACGGACAGCTTTAACAACAAGTCCGTCGTTCAGATCAGTGTCTTTGGTGGTCGCATCAGCACCCAGCCCTATCTCGGCTCCAACGCCTTCCAGTCGCTCTGATCCGCCGGATTGGCAGACATTCCTCTCAAACAGGGCAGCAATCGCTGCCCTGTTTGCTTTCCGGGATGCCTCTGCCGTGAACAACGGCCGCTCCACGCTGTCTCATCCCGGTCCCTCTGTATGACTGCCCGCCTGGCCACGGTTCTCATCTTCCTCTTTTGCGGCACCATGACCACGCTGCTCGTACGCAGCGTGCTCTATCCGGAAGAATCACGACTCGCCGACGTGGCTCCACATGTCCCTTTCGATCTCTTCCTGGCCCGGACTGAGGGCTCGAACCTCGATATTTGGGAGGGCAACCGCATTACCGGCAAATGCCACATCGTCCCGTTCGGCGGTGTCATTGACCCGCTGGTCAGACAGGACAGGATCAAAGTGCGGCTCGACCTTCTCCTCCAGCTTCGCCAGTCCATCATGGGCTCCGACGTCATTGATGTCACCGGGGATGCCGTGCTCCATGCGGACGGAACCGTGGACGACTATGATTTCCTCATCTCGCTCGCCCGCTCCTCTCCGCCTATCAAGCTCACCATCAACCAGCCGGCGGATCAAACGTTTCCGTCGCTGAAACTAATGCACGGCAAGACCATCCTCTTCGAATCGCCGGCCGGGCAGCCCGGAGACGGGATCGGCAACCCTGTCGCCAGCGGCATGTTGCTGGCCCTCGGCATTCCCCCGGAGGCTTTATCAGGCCGGAAAGAGGAGTCCGCGGTCCCCTCGACCGTGCGCGCCGGCAATATCGAGGCCGGCGGACAAACCTTCGACGGATACCTGCTCACCACCGGCGCGGACGAGGAAACAAAGTTTCGCCTCTACATGTCGAATACCGGCGGGATCCTCCACATCAAGACTCCCCTGGGCGTAGAAATGCTCGCCGAGTCGCTGCGTCCCGCAGGAGTCAAGGCCCCCGAATTGAAGCGCTATTAACTGCTCTACCGCCACCCATGATCCGCACGCGCGACCTCACCATGCACTACGGCCAGCTCTGCGCCCTCAACGGCCTGAGCCTCGACATCGCTCAGGGGGAATTCTTCGCTTTTCTCGGCCCTAACGCAGCCGGAAAAACCACCACTATCAAACTCCTCACCGGTCTGCTCAAACCGACTTCTGGTGATGCATGGCTCTGCGGTCACCACGTTCATCAGTCACCGCGCGAGGCCAAGATTGCGCTCGGCTTCGTGCCGGATGTCGCCGTCTTTTACGACAAGCTGACCGCCGTCGAGTTTATGGAATTCATCGCGGACATCTTCGAAGTGGACCGCACCCGCGCCCGGCGGCTTACCGGCGAACTGTTCGAGCAGTTCGCGCTGCGCCCCTATGCCTCAGAGCAAATCGAACACCTTAGCCACGGCACCCGCCAGCGCCTCGCCATCGCCTCCGCGCTGCTGCACGACCCCAAAGTCATCATCATTGACGAGCCGATGATCGGTCTCGATCCCGTCCACATGCGGGTGGTAAAAGAGGAACTCAAAGCCCGCAGCCGCGCGGGGGTCACCATTTTTATGTCCACTCACCTCCTCAACATCGCGGAGGAACTCGCTGACCGCATCGGCATCATCCACGGAGGCCGTCTCGCCGCCCTCGGCACCATGCAGGAACTCCGCAACGGAGCCGGCGGAGACAGCACGGAACTGGAGCAGATTTTCCTCTCACTAATGCGCGATGCCGATTCGGCGGGACAGGAAATCCGGCACTGATCGGGGGAAAGCTGCCTCCCCTCCTTGCAGTTCCCCCGCTCCCTCGCCACCATCACCGCATGGACGACTTCTTCACCGTCGCGGAGGACGACGCCCGCGAAGAGCAAAACCGGCCGCCGTCGCGCGCGATGCCTCTCGCGGCGCGGATGCGGCCGCGCACGCTCGATGAATATGCCGGCCAGCAGCACATCCTCGCGCCGGGACGGCTGCTGCGGCGCG
>JANNVM010001008.1:0-1945 GCA_031414455.1 Verrucomicrobiota bacterium | reverse complement strand
GACCAGGACCGCGAAAACCTGAAGTGGGTGCGCGCCTTCAACCCTTACGACCTCTATACGAAAAGCCAGGCACGACCCGATGTCGCGGCGCTGCGTCCATTCTACGAAGTCCTCATCGCCGAATATTTCCCGGAGAAAATTGCCTGGTGACACGAATTCCATGAAACGCATCATTCGGAGTGTTCACGACTCGTCATGCCTTTCTTATTACCACGGCCCGGCCAGGACTGACAAAAGAGTGAGATTTATCCGGTGATAATTACATCCCCCCCCCCGATGCGGGTGATTAATCCTCCCTGATTTCTACAAGGACAACTTACCGCGCATCGTTCACTTCAACCTTTCTGCAACGTACGCACTTCGTCCGCGATGATCCCAAGGCCATCGCGCACGGTTTGCTCAGGGCCGCTGTAGTTGAGGCGCAGGCACTCATGGCGGTGCGGCCACTCTTCGCGGAGGCCAAAGAAAAAGTGCTCCCCGGGCACGACAAGGACTTTCCGGACTTTTAAGCGCTCGTAGAGTTCCAGCGTGGTCACCGGCAAGCCCTGGAGGCGCAACCAGAGGAAGAAGGAGCCTTCGCTGCGATGCACCGACCAGCCGGGCAGGTCCGCGAATAATTCATGCAGCCACGTCAGTGCCTGACGACTGCGCGCTTCATAAAACGGGCGAATCACCTCTCGCGAGAGGCGCAGCACTTCGCCTGACTCCAGCAGCGGCAGAACGATCTGCTGACCGGTATTCGTGTTGGCGAGTCCCGTGACACTGGTCATGGCGGCGATGGCCTCCGTAATTTCCGTCCGCGCAATGACGATGCCGGTGCGGGTCCCCGGCAGCCCGAGTTTGGAGAGGCTCAGCGTGAGAATGATGTGGTCGGCCCACACCGGGCTGGCCGCGGTGAAAATGGCACCGGGAAACGGCAGACCGTAGGCATTATCTATAATGAGCGGAATGTTATTGCTGCGGGCGAGCAGGGACAGCCGCGCGATCTCATCATCTGTCAGGACATTTCCCGTGGGATTCGTGGGCCGCGACACGCAGATCGCGCCGATGCATTCCTGTTCCAGCGCCTGCTCCACAGCGGCAAAGTCCACCCGGTATTTGAATTCGTGATCCGGCAAATCCTCAATCATCGCCGGACAGCCGATGAAGAGATCGGGCCCCACACCCTGGTTCGCATAGCCGATATATTCCGGCACCAGAGGAAGAAGAATTTTGCGCTGTCTGCCGTCGGGCATGTCTCCGGCAAGGAGGTTGAAGAGATAGAAAAACGCGGTCTGCCCGCCGGCGGTGACGGCGAGGTTGTCAGGCGAGAGCCGCCATCCCAGCGCGCCATTGAGGCAGTTGGCGAGGGCTTTGAGAAAATGGGGATTGCCGCGCGGCGGATCGTAATTCCCCAGCATCCGCTCGAGGGCATCGCCATCCGCCATGAGTTCCGTCATCCGGCGCCGCCAGACAGTGTCCACCGCCGGAATGTGCGCCGGATTCCCGCCGCCGAGCATACGCATGTCAGGATCCGTCGTCATGGCCCGGCCGAGGTCGTCCATGAGATCCAAAATGCCGCTGCGGGCCGCGAGTCGTGAGCCGGTGAGAGAGAACATACCCGAGGGGAGCGGAGGAACCGGGGAGAGTCAAGATGGGGGTCTGCAGATTTCAGAATGGCGATTGAGCTTTGGCCGGTTGATGGCAACGGCAATTGGGTCGGACCTTCAGCCCTCGGGTTGCTTGCAAATGGTGCAGCACATCCTGCGGATTCCAAAGTGTCTCCGTCCGGAACTAATTAAAGCAGGGGAAGCAACGTCCGACGCCAACGCTCCGCCAGTCAGATTGAACGTGGCTGTCATTTCCGCCCGAGAATGCGGTCGAGCGAGTCGGACGTCTGATAAATGAGCGCCTCAGGATAATGAGGGTATGGATGGAAATACTCGAAGGTGACGAATCCGGAATA
>JANNVM010001007.1:0-4427 GCA_031414455.1 Verrucomicrobiota bacterium | reverse complement strand
GGCGGCGAGCGCCACCGGTTGATCCAGCAGCCACACGCCCGTCTGCGGCAGATGCGCGATACCGTCCTCACTGGTCCAGCCGTTGAGGATGCCGGGAATTTCAAAGCCGTTGGCGTAGCGCACGCGCTTGTGGCCGGCCTCAGCGAAGTGCATCGCGAGCGGCTGCGCTTTGCCTGCTGCGTCCACCCGCTGGAACTGCGGCTTGAGTGTAAGGCTGTGGCCTTTGCGGGCGATAGAGCCGCCGCCGGGTTTGTCCGGGAGAAGCTCGATGCGAATGGCGGAAACATGGCCGGTGACGGGAAGCGTGAGCTCCGCGGTTCGTGCCCCGCCGGCGGCGAAGGTGATCAGCCCGTCTGCGGCCACGGCCGATTTCATTTCGTTCGATTTATCCTCCACCACTGCCGGAACCGGCGCGCTCCAGCCGGACGGATTTATTTTCAGGAACGCCGCGGTTTCTGCCGTCCATGCGTCAAACGCCGCCCGCCGTGCCGGATCGGCGAGGAATTTCTCTCCGGCCTCGTGCAGCATCTTGTCCGCCTGTGTATTCAGTTTGGCGATCCGTTGCTTCAGCGCCGCACTCTCCACGACACGCTCCGGCGGAAACGGGTGGTCATTGCTCCAGCCCTTCAAGTCAGGATTCGGCGTGTAGGCGTAGTCGTTATAGACGCCCCACTGTTTCACGTCGGCAAAGAACGCGCCGAGTGAATAAAAGTCCTTCTGCTTCCACGGATCGAACTTGTGGTCGTGGCACTCACAACAACCGACGGTAGCGCCGAGCCATGCCATGCCGACGGTGCGCACGCGGTCGGCGGTGGCTTTGGCGAGATACTCGCCTGGCTGCGCGCCTCCTTCACGCGTCATCATTGTCAGGCGGTTGAAACAGGTGGCCGTCCACTGGGCATCAGTGGGATTTGGCAGCAGGTCGCCGGCGAGCTGCTCGCGGGTGAAAACATCGAACGGCTTGTTTTCATTGAACGCCGCGATCACCCAGTCGCGATAGGCCCACGCGTTGTGATTCTGATCACCGTGAAATCCAACGGTGTCCGCATAGCGGACGACATCGAGCCAGTGCTGCGCCATGCGCTCACCATAGTGAGGGCTGTGGAGAAAGGCTGGAAGTTGAAGGATGAAGGATGAAGGGCTGGTCCGGGCGATTTCCTCCGGCGACGGCGGGAGGCCGGTGAGGTCCAGCGAAAGCCGGCGCAGGAGCGTGGCGGGATCGGCGGCGGGGGAGGGCGTAACGCCTTTGGCGAGGAGCGGTGCCTGGATAAAGGCGTCTATTGGATTCAGGATTTGTGATTTAGGATTTAAGATTTGCGGGACTGGCGGACGCACCACTGGTGTGTAGGCCCAGTGGGCTTCGTAGGCGGCACCTTCAGCGATCCACCGGCGGAGCATTTCCTTTTGCTGCGGGGTGAGGGTTTTGTGCGCCTCCTCCGGCGGCATGAGTTCGTCAGGGTCCGTGTGATTGATGCGCGCGATGAGTTCGCTGGACTCCGGTTTTCCAGGAACGATGGCGACTTTGCCGGACTTCGCGGGATTTTGCGCGGCCCCGGGAATGTCGAGTCGCAGATCCCCTTCGCGCTTCTTTGCATCCGGGCCGTGGCAGTGGAAACAGTGATCTGAGAGCAGCGGGCGGATGTCGCGGTTATAACGCAGGGGCGCAGCGGCAGCCGGCGTGGCGCAGGAGGCTGCGAACGGAAGCAAAGAGAGGAGCCGGTGGAGGAAGGGCATGAGGAACCATCAAGAACGAATCCGCGTCCCGCAACCTGTCGCCCCGGCCCGCAGTGACGGATGCCGCGCCCGGGATCAATAGTCCATGTCCCGCATGTGATTGCGGTGTTCTTCCGCCTGCCTCAGCATGTGATCCGCGTTGCGGCGCAGTCGCCGGCAGAGTTCCCGGGCGAGCCACTCCATGACTGTGTATGCGGTCAGCGCGTCCTGATGCACAATGCTCTGGAACTGCTCTACCTCAATGATCCACACCCGGGCCTTTTCCGTGATCGTCACATCCGCGCTCGCCTTCTGCGGGTCTATGATATTCATCTCGCCGATCGTTTCCCCCGGCTTGATGTCCGCAAGGTGAACATAGTCGCCGTGGGCATGGCAATAGACGCTGGCCTTGCCCGAGAGCAGCACGCAAAGCGTCCGGTGCGGAGCGCCCTGGGTGGCCAGTCGCGTCTCAAGGGGCAGCGATTCAAAGCGCCCCGACTTCGCCAGCGTGCGGCGCACGCCTTCTTCGAGTTCAGCCAGCAGGCCGATGGGGGGCAGTTCGTCGGGAGATTGATCACTCATGGGATTTCAGGGAGTTGAGGTGACCCGACTGTGAGAGGGCACGCCGGAAATGCAAGTCCCTGAGCGAACCGGAGCGCGGCGTGCTTCCGCGGTCGTGGAGGGGCCGTCCGGGGAGAATTTCCCGGAAAGCCTTCAATAACTAACAATTCGCTAAATCTTCGCCCGGCCATCCCGGGAGCGGAACGGTCAGCGCGCGCCCCGCGCCGGATCAGGCGGCGGTGGTCCGGCGGCGGCGGGCCAGTCCGGTGGCGCAGAGTGCAGCCAGCGCTGCGGCGGAAGGCTCGGGGATACTAACGCTCCCAATGGCGGCGGCCTGAATCTGAGCAGTGGACATCACTTCGTTATACACGCGGACACCATCGAGCCAGCCATTCACCTGGTCGCTGTCATTGCCGCCGGCTCCGCCGGCGAGGGCCCCGATACGGCCGCCGATGGTGAGGCGGGCAGGAAGTCCGTCGTTCCCGAAGAGGCTGACGTCGGAACCGCCGAGCAGGTTGCCGTTCAGGTAATAATCAATGGCACCATTATTGTAAGTGGCGGCGATGTGCACCCATTCGTCAAAGACAACGCTGAAGAGCGTGGAGTCATTGTCGGCGACACCGTAGGTCGTGAACCGGACCGCCGCGGAGGTGCCGGCGGTATCGTTGAGCCGCAAGCCGAGCCCCCAGCCGCGGTCCGTACCCGCGGCACTTCCCGTGGACATTGGGCGGTAGGTTCTCGCGATGTCAGGTGCCAGCGGTCTGATCCACGACATGACCGTGAAGGCACCCGTGCGGTCAATGTTCATGACCGGGTTGTTGTTGTCCGCTCCGCTGACGAAGTAATCGTCCGAGGCGTTGGGCCCGTAACTGATGGAGCTGCCGCCGGCGGTGGTCACGGTGAGGGCTCCATAGGTGCCGCCGGGCACACCGGGCTGGCCGTAGTCCACGGACCCGCCTGTCACCAGCGCCGCCGGAGCATGACCGGCGGCGGAGTCATTCAAATCTCCTGAAAGTTCATCCTGATTCCATGAGGCAATGAGCGCCGCGTGGCCTGGCAGTGCGGACAGAAGGACCGTGAGGGAAAGGACACAGGATTTCATGGATGTGCGGAGCGGTGAGGTGAGGTGAGGAGGGGAGGATGGCAAAGGAGGGGAGCAGTGTGCAAGCTTAATCTTGAGCTCTTGAGCCTAATCTTTGATAGGTACCGGGCCAGGGAACGACGACATCCGACGCCGCAAATAAGTCCGCCGGAGAAGCTGGGATCGGCCCCGGGGTTGAAAGGCAAAGGGCATGGAGCGGCGTGTTTGCCTGCGGCGGTCTCCCGGAGTCGGCTCCATAAGCTTTCGATCATTCTCACCCCGCGCTCCGGAGGTCGAGGCTGACGAAACGGAGGAGGTCGTCGTCGGTCATTTCGGTGAGGGTGCGGGTGGCGCCGTCGTCATTGCCGAGGATGTCGGTGGCGAGGGCTTTCTTGTCGCGGATGAGATCGTCTATCTTTTCCTCCAGAGTGCCCTCACAGACGAACTTGTGGACGAGCACGTTCTTCGTCTGCCCGATGCGGAAGGCGCGGTCGGTGGCCTGGTCCTCCACCGCCGGATTCCACCAGCGGTCGAAGTGGATCACATGGCTGGCGGCGGTGAGGGTGAGGCCGGTGCCGCCGGCTTTGACGCTGATGACGAAGAACGGGGGACCGCCGGGCTCCTGGAAGCGGGCGACGAGTTCCTGACGTTTCCCCACGGCGGTGCCGCCGTGGAGCACGAGGCCCGTCCGGCCAAAAATGGTGGCGAGAAAGTCGGCCAGGGGAGCGGTCATTTCGCGGAACTGGGTGAAGATGAGCACCTTTTCCTGACGATCGGCGATGTGTGAGGCAAGTTCGCGCAGGCGGTCGAATTTTCCACTCTCCTCCGGGAGGAATGTGGCGTCCCCGGCGAACTGTGAGGGATGATTGCAGATTTGCTTGAGCCGCATGAGCGACGCCAGCACCACGCCCTGCCGCTGGATGCCGTCCTCGGCCTGGGAGAGTTCTTTCGCCATCGCATTCACGGCGCGCTGGTAGAGTGAGGCCTGACGTTTGCTGAGGTGGCAGAAGGCGGTGACTTCCGTTTTGTCAGGGAGTTCAGGGGCCACGCCGGGGTCGGTCTTCATGCGGCG
>JANNVM010001006.1:0-4852 GCA_031414455.1 Verrucomicrobiota bacterium | reverse complement strand
ATCGCCCCCGTGCGGGGAGTAATGGCAGCCTCGATCAGTGTTGGATCAATATTGAACGTGCGTTCCTGGACATCAACAAAGACCGGTCGCGCTCCGGCCAGTTCCACAACATTGGCCGTAGCGATGTAGGACAGAGAGGGGACGATTACTTCATGACCAGGACCGATGCCGAGCACCGCCAAAGCAAGTTGCAGGGTGGCCGTGCCGCTGGAGGCCGCCACCGCGTGGACCGCGCCGGTGCACCCGCAAAAGCGGTCCTCCAGTTTTTGCACCTCCGTACCCTGCACGAGCATACCCGACCGCAGGATGCGCACGACGGCTTCGATGTCGGGGTCCCGGATATCGGGTGAAGCGAGAGGGATCATGCGGAATTTGCAGGACGGGATGATTGTCTCTGCGCACAAGGCCGTGGAATAACGATGGCGATCAACGCTACGCCCGTGCAGCGGGTGCCGTTGGTGCGAGGATGTATTTCCCCTGGATCATCAAAATATCGTGTAAATCCATGGCGCACTCACTGCCGCCGCCCCAATGATGAGTCCAATGCCGAGGAGAATGAGGATCATCGCGGCAAGGCCGAACGAGCGATTCGTCCAGCCATATACGGCAACGTCACGCAACATGATGAGAAACCATTTGAGGGAAAGCATGGCGGCAAAAAAAACAGTCAGGCAGCGTCCGGATCGATGCCCGCCTTGCGCAGCATTTCCGCGAGCCGTTCCGCGCGGGCTTTCTCCGTATCCGCCCTCGCCCTCTCCTGTTCCGCCCTGGCTTTGGCCTTCTCAGCCACGCCATCCATCTGAATAGCGTTCAGGAAGGGCCTGCCGTCCGGGCGCACGAGGATGAGGTCGAGCCCGTCCATCTGAAACCGCACGCCTGTCCGCGGGCTCACCCATGCATAGACATCCGGCACGGGCACCAGGCCCTCGTCGCCCTGGCGGCACCATGCAAGGAGTTCACCGCGGTCGGGATCATACTCGTAGTATTCCTCCACGCCATGCCGCTCGTAGAAGAGCAGCTTCTTTTCCATCTCCGCCCGCGTATTGGAAGGTGAGAGCACCTCAAACACCACCTGCGGCTCCACCCCGTTCTCCGCCCACGTCTTATAAGAGCCGCGATAGCCCTTGGGCCGGCCAAACGCGATGAGCGTATCCGGGGCCAGCCGCTCCTTCGGATTTCCCTCTTGGGCATACCACAGCAGGTCGCCGCCGACGAAGACGTCGGGCCTGTCCTGGAACAGCACGTCAAAGCCATTCTTGATGAGGGCGATGTAATCCCATTGTCTGGTGTTGTCGGCCATAGGCTGTCCGTCGCTGTCAGGATAAAGTTCCACCGGCGGCCTGCGGTCAGGAGGCGCGATGGGCGTCCAGTCGGTAGTGGTGGGTGGTGTCATACTCACAAGTAACGCATTGAGCAGGCGGTGCAAGCTCCGGCATCAGTCGAGTCCGAACTCCTCCTGCCAGCTCTTCGTCTCCATCCATGGAGGCTGCTCAGGCTTGGTGAGCACGTAGTTTTCCAGCACGAGAATATCGATGCCCGTGCGCATGAAGCAGCGATAGGCATCCGCGGGTGTGCAGACGATGGGCTCGCTGCGAACGTTGAAACTGGTGTTCACGAGAATGGGGTATCCGGTGCGCTGGTGAAACGCGGTGAGGATGTCGTGCAGACGCGCATTGCGGTCGCGGTCCACCGTCTGAATGCGCGCGGAGTAGTCCACATGTGTCACCGCTGGCACATCACTGCGTTTGCGGTTCACCCACTCGACCATGTTCAGTTCGTGCTCGTCACCGCTGCCTTTGGTGCAGCGCGTGGCTTTCACCTGATCCACCAGCAGCATGTAGGGGGAGTCGTGGATCTCTTCAAAGAACTCGTGCGCGTGTTCTTTAAGGCAGATGGGCGCGAATGGCCGGAAACTCTCGCGGAATTTCGTCGCGAGGTTCAGGAACGACTGCATTTTCTCACTGCGGGCATCGGCGAGAATGCTGCGGAAGCCGAGCGCTCGCGGTCCAAACTCGCAGCGGCCCTGAAGCAGGCCGACCACTTTTTCGCTGGCAAGGTTTTCGGCGAGGAATGCATTGCGCTGCTCGTCCGGCATATAGGTCGCCGGAATGCCGTTCGACCCAAGGAAGGCCTTCACCTGGTCATTGCTGAAGCCAGGCCCGAGCGCGGAGCCGCGCATGAAGTCGGGCTTCGCTTTGCTCATGTCGCGGGGGTTGCCCATGACCTGGTGCCACACATAGAGCGCCGCGCCGAGCGCGCCGCCGGCATCGCCGCTGGCAGGCTGAATCCAGATGTCGTCGAAGACACCCTCACGAACGATCTTGCCGTTGGCCACGCAATTAAGCGCGACGCCGCCGGCCATCACGAGATGTTTCTTGCCGGTAATGGCCCGGGCGTAACGTGCCGTTTTCAGCATGATCTCCTCAGTCACCACCTGAATGGATTTGGCGAGGTCCATCTCCTTTTTCGTTAGTTCACTCTCACCCTTCCGGCGCGGGCCGTCGAAGAGCTCGTCGAACTTCTCATTCGTCATGCGGAAGCCATCGAGGAATCCGAAGTAACTCATGTCGAGCCATACGCTGCCATCTTCGTGGATGCGGATGAGCTTCTCTTTGATGCGGTCCACATAAACCGGCTCACCGTAGGGCGCGAGGCCCATGAGTTTGTATTCGCCGGAATTGACCTTGAAGCCGGTGTAGTAAGTGAAGGCGCTGTAGAGCAGTCCGATCGAATGCGGGAAGCGGCCTTCGACGCTGAGTTCGATGCGGTTTCCCTCGCCCTTGCCGATACTCGTGCTGGCCCATTCGCCGACGCCGTCCGCGGTAATGATGGCGGCTTCCTCATACGGCGACGGAAAGAAGGCGCTGGCCGCGTGGCTCTGGTGGTGTTCGGGAAAGTAGAACTTCTTTGGTGAGCGCCAGCCGGCGCGCTTGAGATGTTTTTCAATCTGGAGACCGACCCAGCCTTTATCCTTCAACCACAGCGGCACGCCGGCCATGAAACTCTTCAGTCCCCGCGGCGCGACCTGGCCGTAGGTTTCCAGCATTCGCGTCAACTTGGTGAGCGGCTTGTCGAAGAAGACGACGGCATCCAAATCGTTTTTGCCGACGCCGCCTTCTTCAAGGCACCACGTCATCGCACCGAGCGGCAGCCGCTCGTCGTGTTTCTTGCGGCTGAATCGCTCCTCCTGCGCGGCAGCGACGATTTCGCCGTCGCGAATGAGCGCGGCGGCGCTGTCATGATAGAGCGCGCTGACCCCGAGAATATTCATGGCGTCGGCTGCGGAAGGTTTGGCTGATGAGGCGTCGCGGGCTCAGGCAGTCCCGCATACTTGCGATAGGATGCGGACCGCGCCGCCAATTGACCGATGAGATAGTCAGCGTAGATCGAGTGCCCGCGGGCCGAGTAGTGGCCCTCATCCTCTCCTCCTTTGGAAAAGATGTCGTTATCGCTGCGGGTTCCCCGTCCCTTGAGGAGCGATTGCGGATACTCCATGACAAATCCGGCGGGCTCCAGTTTTGCCCGCGTGCGCTGGTAGTAGGTATAGAACTTACCTTCCTTTGCGACCGTCGCCGCAAAGGCGTCCTGATCATAACAAAGCTGGGGGGGAGCCTCGAAATAGACCTCCTTGCATCCCTTCGCGCGAACCGCCTGCCCGAGGTCAAGGAACGCTTTCGCTCCCTCTTCGTGCAGCTGGAAGACTTCCTCTTCGTCGTGGATGTAGTCCTGCCCGCCGGTGGCAATGCGGCGTCTCACTTCATCGCAAAGCATTACGATCACGGTTTCCCACGCGAAACGCGGTTTGGCCGCCAGATAGCGGGTTCCCGACATTTGTGTCAGGGGGCGGTCAATGTTTCCGGCGGACATGGTCACGAAGACGAGATCCGCGGAGAAGATCCCGTATTTGTTCACATACCCGAGGGCGTGCCGCGGCCCCCAGCCGTTCACACATACCGGCAGTACTTCGAAGCGCCGGCTGCCGCCCGCATCCCGGGCATTGAGCCGTGACTCCATCAGCCCGGCGTAGGTTTGTTCATTGGTATGATATTCGCCGCCGAATCCGGTCGAATCACTGAGGATCAATATGCGGAACACACCGTCGGGTTTTTCCGCAGAAATGTCCCGGGCATAGCGCATCGAGAAGTTGTTCACCTGGACTGCGCCGCGACCAGTGCGAATGTCCTGATCCGGTCGCAGCCGGTAGCCGCATTGTGAATCCTGCATGTAGAGGAGCGGATTGTGGAACCCGAACCAGCAGCGAAAAATCAACTCCCCGGCGACGAGTCCAATCATGCCGAGCAGCAGCAGCGCGCCCAGCCAGTTGCGTCCGCCGGCCGCCCGGCGCTCCACGCAGAACATACTTCCCGTCTTGCGCGTGCGGGATTGTTCATCAGCGGCGAAATGCCAGTAACTCGGTGCCCCCGCGAGCCGGCGGTTCAGCGGATCGGCCCCCATCACGCGGGTGAAGAGACGTGACAGCGGACCCACGATCAGGAACAACGGTGCGAGGAGCAGCCAGCCAATCGCCTGCCCGGCCCGCGCGCCAAACACCGCCAGACCCTTCTGTACTTTCCGCGCCGTCGGCGGATGCACAAACTCCAGCAGTGTCATCACCGCCACAATAGACCCGCCGGCGATCGCCGTCTTATGATGCCCGAGGAGCCAAAGGATGCCTGCGATGCCGAATCCGATGACCGGTACAAGCCATTTCGGCGGATGCGATGGCTGCGTGCGCACCTCGTAAGCCTTCCGCACCCCTTCAAACCACGGGCCGTCCTGAAGTGTTTCAGGGGAAAGCATCGGCTGGCCGGCCGGTGATGTGATTTCCTCTGGCATGATCATGTGGAGCGGG
>JANNVM010001005.1:0-3595 GCA_031414455.1 Verrucomicrobiota bacterium | reverse complement strand
TCGCACGCTTCGAAGCGGAACGTCAGGCGCTGGCGATGATGGACCACCCGAACATCGCGAAGGTGCTGGATGCTGGCGCGACGGACAAGGGCCGGCCATTCTTCGTCATGGAACTGGTGAAGGGCGTGACCATCACCCGCTTCAGCGATGAGCAGCAACTCGGCACAAACGAACGACTGGCACTGTTCAGTGACGTGTGCGCGGCGATCAATCACGCGCACCAGAAAGGGATCATCCACCGCGACATCAAGCCGTCGAACGTCATGGTCACGCTCCACGGCGACAAGGCGGTGGTGAAGGTCATTGATTTCGGCATCGCGAAGGCCACCCAGGGAAAGCTCACTGACAAGACGCTCTTCACACGCTTCGAGCAGTTCATCGGCACTCCCGTTTACATGAGCCCGGAACAAGCGGCGACGAGCGGGCTGGATATTGATACGCGCTCTGACATCTACGCGCTGGGCATTTTGCTCTACGAACTGCTCACCGGAAAACCGCCGTTCGATGCGAAGTCGCTGGCCTCCGCCGGCTACGAGGAAATGCGGCGCATCATCCGCGAAGTCGAGCCGGTGAAGCCATCGTCGCAACTCAGCACCATCGCGGGTGCGGAACGCGACACGCTCGCCAAAGCCCGGCACATCGAGCCAGGAAAAGTCAGCGGCATGGTGGAGCCGGACCTCGACTGGATCGTGATGAAGGCTATCGAGAAGGATCGCGCCCGCCGCTACGAAACGGCCAACGCCTTCGCCCAGGACATCCAGCGCTTCCTCGCCGACGAACCGGTGAGCGCCACGCCGCCGAGTGCCGGCTACAAATTCCGGAAGTTCGCCCGCCGCAACAAAACTGCGCTGCGAGTGGCGGCGGGGATCGCCGCAGTGCTGGTCGCAGCGACCATCATCAGCGCATGGCAGGCGATCCGTGCGACGAAGGCCGAGAAACTGGCCAACGACCGCCTCACCCAGGTCGCCGCCGAACGGGACGCGAAGGAACTGGCGCGCAGGAATGCGGAGAACATTTCCACGTTCCTCAGCGAGGTCTTCCAAAGCCCCGACCCGACCCGGGATGGCCGCACCATCAAAGTGGTGGACTTGCTCGACAAGGCGGCGGAGAAACTCGAGAGCGACCTCACCAGCCAACCCCGCCGCAAAGCCGACCTGCGGGCCACCCTCGGGACCACCTACCAGTCGCTCGGCCTCGCCAGACTGGCCATCCCGCTGCAGGAAAAGGTGCGGGATTTTAACCGCGACGCCTTCGGCCCGGAGCACACCGAAACGATCTGGGCGATGATCCATCTGGCGACTTCCTACCGCGAGGCCGATCGCGTGGACGAGGCGCTCAAACTGGAGGAGCAGGCGGTTCTGCTCTGCCGCAAGGTGTTTGGCCCCGAGCACCGCGACACGATCGGGGCCATGGGCAATTTGGCGAGTTGCCTCTTCTCGGAAGGAATTGGCCGCGACGAGGAAGCACTCAAGATGCGCGAGGAGGTGCTGACACTCAGCCGCAGGGTGAACGGCCCCGAGGACCGCGACACAATCACCGCGATGAGCAATCTGGCGGCTTCCTACATCACCGCCGATCGCTTTGAAGAGGCCTTCGCGTTGAGTTCCGAATCCGTGAGGTTACATCGCAAGGTGCTCGGCCCCGAGGACCCGGACACGCTGATCGCCAGGCACAATCTGGCGGCGGGCCGGAGCGATGCCGGTCACTGGGATGAGGCCATCAAAATGCAGGAGGAATTGCTGCCCATTTTCCGCAGGGTGCTCGGCCCGGAGCACTATCAGACATTCGGTGTGATGAACCTTCTGGCAATTTCCTACTACCGCGGCGGCCGCCGGGACGATGCGCTCAAGCTGCGGGAGGAGGCGCTGGCGCTCAGCCGCAAGGTGAACGGCCCGGAGCATCGCGGCACGCTCCACACGATGACGGAACTGGCGAGTTCCTACTCTCAAGCGGATCGAAATGCCGAGTCTCTCAAGCTCGGCCAGGACTCGCTGCCCCTCTACCGCAAGGTGCTCGGTTCGGAGCACGAGACCACGCTTCACGCCATGGATGTCCTGGCGGGTTCCTATTACGAAGACGGGCAGCAGGACGAGTCACTGAAACTTCGGGAGGAACTGGTCGCGACCAACCTCAAGTTACACGGCCCGGAGCACCCCGGCACGCTCGTGGCGATGACCAATCTGGCCGTGTTCCTCGGCATCGCCGATCAAACGGCTGAGGCCATCGCCTTGCAGGAAAAATCGCTGGAGATCATGCGCCGGGTGATGAAGCCGACCCATCCTCATTTCAAAATCGCTCTCGAAAACATGGCCGCGCTCTACGAAATAGAAGGGCGCAACGACGAGGCGGCGAAACTGAGGGAGGAACTGGACGGCCTGGGTGGCCTCAAATCCCCGGCGACTGCGTCCCTGGCAGCACTAGCCAGCGCAGCACTCCCGGCCATCCCCCGTCAGTCCGGCAACCCTGCGCCCGCACCGCCCCCCGCGTCCGGAACCAGTCTAAAATTGCTGGAGGAAGCCCTCGAATCGGTGCGCAAAGTAAAAGGGCCGGAAGCGCCGGAAACGATCGCCGCCATGACCGCGCTGGCCGCCGCCCATGGCGCGGACGGCAGCGGGCGCAAAGCGATCAAGCTCGGAGAAGAAGCTCTCGCCCTCGGTCGCCGCGTCCTGCCCGCCGGCGACGCGCACACCATCGGAGCAATGAAGATACTCATCCCGCTCTATCGGTTGGTGGACAACGAAACCGAAGCGGCGAAGCTGGAAGAGGAACTGAAGGCGCTTCCGGCGCCTGATTCCCCTCCCGCGCCGCAGTGAAAATTCGAAACGCTGGCTCGACATCGTCTGCCCCGTTCCCAAACTGGGGATCATGAATCCGTGGCCGCGCGAAACCACAGCACCGCCGCTGCCGGGCACGGCGGAGGAATTGTTGCCGCTGGTCTATGAGGAACTGCGGCGTCTGGCTGCGAGCCGGATGGCGGCGCAGATGCCCGGACAGACCCTCCAGGCCACGGGTCTGGTGCATGAGGCATGGATTCGTCTGCATGGCGAAGAGGGCGGGCAGTGGAATGACCGCGCTCATTTCTTCAGGGCCGCGGCCGAGGCCATGCGGCGCATCCTGATAGATTCCGCGCGCAGCAAGGGCCGGCAGAAACGCGACGGCGGGCAGCGGATCGATTTCTCTTCGCTCGATCTGGCGTCCGACGTGGAGCCGGAGGCGCTGCTCGTCCTCCACGAAGCCCTCGGCAACCTCGCGGCCCTCGACGGGACCAAGGCCGAACTGGTGAAGCTGCGGTTCTTCACCGGCCTCACCCTCGAAGAAGCCGCGGACGTGCTCGGCCTGTCGCTCGCCACCGTCAAACGCGCGTGGAGCTTTGCCCGGGCGTGGCTTTTCCGGGAAATAAAGCGCCTCCAGGAGGAAGCGTAACGCAGCGCCTCCGGCCTGCCGTTCCGCAGGGCGTCCCGCCTGCTCCCCGTCCATCAGGCCGTGGCAGGCTGGAAGCACTGCGACACAGCAGCCGGGACGGACTGCGTTACAGGCTCCGCAAAATAATCCAAAATTCCTGAGCCGTTCGCCGCAGAAAAAGAGTTTCTCTGAG
>JANNVM010001004.1:0-2475 GCA_031414455.1 Verrucomicrobiota bacterium | reverse complement strand
CACGAGGGTATCGTGCGTGGCGTGGCGTTCAGCCCCGACGGCAAAAGGATCGTTACCGCCAGCGAAGACCGAATGGTGAAAGTGTGGGATGCCGTGAATGGCCAGGAAGTTCCCGTCCTCAACGGGCATAGCGACTTTGTGGGCAGCATTGCGTTCAGCCCCGACAGCCAGCGTTGCGTCACCGGCAGCGGCGACGGGCGGGCGAAGGTTTGGGACACCGCGACCGGTCGGGTCATCCTTTCGCTCAACGGATCCACCCCCCGGAATTGGACAGTGGCGGCGGTGTGGAGTGTGGCCTTCAGCCCCGACGGCCAACGCATCGTCACGGGCAGCCAGGACCGGACGGCGAAAGTATGGAACGCCGCGACCGGCGAGGAACTGCTCGTCCTCCAGCACTCCAACGTTGTTTCGAGTGTGGCGTTCAGCCCCGATGGTAAACGGGTCGTTACCGGGGTTGGTGAGTGCGGCGACGATGTCAGGAATCCGGGCGAAACGAAGGTGTGGGACGCCGTGACCGGCCGGGAACTCATCTCCTTAGCTTACGCCAGCGGAGTATTGGGCGTGGCGTTCAGCCCCGACGGCCAGCGCATCGTCACGGGTAGCGAGGACGGGACGGCCAAGGTCATGGACGCCGCGACGGGACGGGAACTCCTCACTCTCCGCCACGCCAACTTCGTGTGGGGCGTGGCCTTCAGCCCGGACGGCCGGCGCATCGTCACCGGCAGCCGGGACCAGACGGCCAAGGTGTGGGACGCTGCGACCGGTCAGGAAGTCTTTACCCTCAAGGGCCACACCGGCCGCGTGCGGCAGGTGGCGTTTAGCCCCGACGGCCAACGCATCGCTACGGGCAGTGATGACCGGACTGTGAAGTTGTGGAACGCGGCCACCGGTCAGGAAGCCCTGACCCTCCCGAAGCACACCGAAATGGTCTGGAGCGTGGCCTTCAGCCCCGACGGACGGCACCTCGCCAGCGGTATTGCCGGGGCCAACGCTACCGTCAAGGTATGGTCCGCCGCGCCGCCGGCGCAGACGGCCGCACAGAAGCTGGAGAAAAAGGCCGCCGGGGAATGATGGGCGGGGGAGCGCAGGGCCACCGGTTCGTGCAGGAAAGTAGTCGGGGACTTTAGTCCGCCGTAAGCCGTTAGCGGCCTAAAGTCCTCAACTGCGTTCCGGCACCCCAAAAAATATTCCGGAATTTCGCGAAAGGAATCCGGAATTTTTCTTCTCAGACGGGGTGAGCACTTATGAAAACACTCCTGATCACCACCTTGCTGGCAGTGTCCGCGGCCTCCCTGATGGCCTTCCCGCCCGCGCCTTATTACACGCTCCACGGCATCGTGCGGGATCAGACCGGGCAGGTGGTGCGGGCGGAGAATGCTGCGGTGATTCTTTTCAAGGGAACGGCAGAAGCAGGGCGGGCGGCCATCAGTCCTCTCGTCGAGCCTGACAAAAACTACGAACTGAAAGTGCGCATTGACCAGGCGAGGCCTGCCACCACCCTTTACAACACCGGGGCCGTGCCGGCCCAGGGACAGTTCGGTCTCATGGTGGAGATGGGCGGACAGCGTTATTACCCCATCGAAGTGAAGGGAAATCTTACTGCGGGCAAGGGAGGCGAGTCAGTGCGGCTGGATCTGACTCTGGGCGGGGATTTGGATAACGATGGACTGCCGGACGCATGGGAGCAGTGGCAGCTCTATCAGGCCGGCAGATTTCCGGGCGACGACGGGCTTTGGGCCATGAACCTGATTGATAAGAATGGCGACTTCGATGGCGACGGTCAGAGCAATTTCATGGAATACCTCGCCGGCACCTTTGCGGGAGATGCCACGGAGTTTTTCAAGATCGAGATCAAAGAGAAGCTCGCGAACAAGGTCCGCTTCGAGTTCTACGGCATCACCGGCAAGACTTACACCCTCGAGCGCAGCACGGACAATCAGGCGTGGACGCGCCTCCCGCTCTCCACGGGCACCGCGGAGGCAGAAGCCGCCATCACTTACACCGCCGGCAATGTCGGCGTCGTCACTGCCTTCGTCACTCCGACAGCCGGTGCCGTCAAAGAATTCTTCCGTCTCACCGTCCGCTGAACCATGAAAGCAATCCTTACTCTGGCCCTTTTCGCTCTCATTACTCCTGCCCAGGCTCAGTGGTTCCAGACCACTTACGCGCTCAAGGGCGGCTGGAATGCCATCTACTTGCACGGCGAGGCCACTCATGCCGTCCCGGACGTTCTTTTCCCCAACAGCGGACAGACGGCGGGCGTTCAGGATGTCTGGCGGTGGAATGCCAAGCCCAATCAGGTTCACTTCAACAAGTCACCGCTCATTCCCGCTTCGGGTACGCCGGAGTGGAACGTGTGGAAACGCGGGCTGCCGGCGGAGAGCAATCTTTCGCTCATTTCAGGGCAGACGGCCTATCTTGTGAAGTGTTCCGGCACCGCGGCGACGGCCTGGAACGTGCCCCTCACCCAGCGGG
>JANNVM010001003.1:0-9182 GCA_031414455.1 Verrucomicrobiota bacterium | reverse complement strand
GGTCGCTGCACATTCAGGTAATCTCGAAGCAAAGCCAAACAAGTGATGACCATGCTGAAGAATGCAAACCAAAGCGTCCAAGTGCGCCACTCTGATGAGCGTAGCCGTGAGCGAATATCTCCAACGTCGTGGCGGATGGCTAAAAGCTCCGCCCGAACGGCTGCATCCCCACGCTCCTTCAATACGTGGTCGGCTGCAAGCCTTCGAGAGGTTCCATCGCGGCACCCTGCGCAATGCTCAAGAATCTTCGCCTCAGTGTATCCGCGATACATGCGAAGAAACATTTCAAGCTCTGATTCTTTGTCGTCCGACATATCTAGGGTTTCTTGGGCGAACAGTATTATTCTGTGTCCACGTGGACAGTTTTGCAAAAGGCTTGGCGGACAGTGTTCATGGGGCGGCGGGGAGGATTTGCGGTTGGGGATGGCAGGAATTGGTTGCGGATGATTTCCAAGGTGGACGGCTTTGTCAATGAACAAACTGTCCGCAAAGGAGGCTGCGACACAGTCCCGGTGATGAAGCCGGGCGGGATCAGGGGAGGGAGTGATCGGTGATCGGTGATCGGTGATCGGTGATCGGGGGGCGGGGGTTCGGGGGTTCGGGGGGGCGTCTTTGTGACGGAGGTTGTACTCGATGGGGTCCCGGAGGTTGGTGATGAGGAGGTCCACGGCGGGGCGCTGGGTGGCGATGGATTCCTGTAACTGGTCGCAGGTTAGTTTGGTGAGGGCCTGGGCGTTTTCGGCGGCGGTGAGGGCGGTGGGGGCGATTTCGCCGATGTCGGGCGATGCCGTGCCGGGGCCGCCGTCGCCAGTGCGGGCGTTTTCACCGGAATCGAGGCGCTGGACCCGGTAGCGGGAGACGGGGAGGTGTTGATGAAGGGGACTTCGGCGTGGCTGAAGGGGCAAGAAAGGGGGCTTTACGTGTGGAACCGGAAGTCGCCATCCGCAAATACTTCTGCATTTGGCCTTTCGGTGGGCGTATGGATTCCCTAGAGGATTCCCCGATCCCCCGCTTCATGACTTTCCGTTTCGTTCTTTCCGCCTTCGTTGCTGCGCTCCCGCTGGCTTTTTCCGCCTGTCAAACCACGGGCGGCGGTGGTGACGCGGTGGCGGCGCTGCCGGTGGCTTGGCGGAATGCGGCGGGGTTTCCGGTGGCGGCGCCGGAGCGGGATCTGGAGCGGTGGTGGACGGGTTTCGGTGATCCGGTGATGACGCGGGTCATCGGGGGGGCGCTGCGGGGGAGTCCGGATGTGGCGTCGGCTGCGGCGCGCGTGCGCGAGGCCCGGGCGCAGCGGAAGGCGGTGGCATCGGTGCTTTTCCCGACGGTGGATGCCTCGGCGGGCCGTCGCAATGGATGGTCGGATGTGGACGGCGGGCCGGATCAGAATACGCGGTCTTATTCCGCGGGACTGGATGCGTCGTGGGATGCGGATTTGTTTGGCGGGAACCGGCAGTCGGTGGCGGCGGCGTCGGCAGCGGCGGAGTCGGTGCAGGAGGATTACTATTCGGCGCAGGCGTCGCTCGCGGCGGAGACGGCGCTGGCCTATCTGGACCTGCGGACCGCGGAGGCGCGGCTCACGGTGTTGAGGGACAGCCTGAAGTCCCGCGAGGAGACGACGAAGCTGGCGGAATGGCGCGCGACAGCGGGGGAAATTGACACCCTGGAACTCCGTCAGGCGCAGACGTCGCTCCAGCAGGCGAAGGCGGCCCTGCCCACGCTGGAACAAAGCATCGCGCAGTCGCGCAACCGTCTCACGCTGTTGTCAGGGATGGCGCCCGGTGCGCTGGACGCGACGCTGGCCGGAGGCGGGCGCGGCGTTCCCGATCCCCCGCGCCGCCTGGCCGTGGGCATTCCGGCGGACACCATCCGCCAGCGGCCCGATGTGCGCTCCGCAGGCTACCGCTGGGTGGCGGCGGTCGCGAGGACGCGCTCGGCGGAGGCGGATCGTTTGCCGAGCCTGCGTCTGTCAGGGTCGCTGGGCATCGACAGCCTCTCGGCTTCCAAAATTTTCAATCCGCAGGTCGCATCCGCCAATGTCATCGCCGGGCTGACCGGTCCCATCTTCAATGCCGGGCGCATCCAGGCGCAGATCGAAGCGCAGGGCGCGGCGCAGGAGCAGGCGCTGCAGTCTTATCAATCGGCCGTGCTCACCGCGCTCTCGGAAGTGGAGAATGCCCTCATTTCCTGCCGCCGCAGCGCCGAACGCATGACGGCGCTCGAACAGGCTGCCACTTCCGCCAGGGAAGCCGACAAGCTCGCCCGCCTGCGCTATGGCACCGGCGACTCTGACATGCTCACCGTTCTGGAAACCCAGCGCACCAGCCTCGCCATTGAGGAAAGCCTCGTCGGCATTCGTTCCGAGCATGTGGCTGCGCACATTCGTCTTTATAAAGCCCTCGGCGGCGGCTGGTCCAGTCACTGATCCTCTTTTCCCCCTCCCCATGAAAAAACCAAAACCCGAAAAGGACCTCGCTGTCATCATTGAGGAGGCGAAGCCGCGTCATCCGTTTTTGAAATGGATCATCATCGCCGCGGTCATCGCCGCCGGTGGCGCCGCATGGTATTTCTTTTTCAGGAAATCGGGAGACAAGGGCGCGCCGACCTACACCACCGAAGTGCTCAAACGCGGCGACCTTTTTCTGACGATCACGGCGACCGGCAATCTTGAGCCTACCAACAAAGTGACGGTGGGCAGTGAGATCTCCGGTCTCATCAAAGACGTGTTCGTGGACAGCAATGACCGCGTCGAGAAAGACCAGGAGCTGGCGCGTGTGGACACCACGAAGCTGAACCAGCAGGCCGACCGCTCCAAGGCCGCGCTGCTTTCCGCCAACGCCAGAGTGACACTCGCCCAGGCCACCGTGACCGAGAACGAAGCCAGCCTGCAGCGCCGCGAGGAATTGCTCAAACTGAGTGGCGGTCAGACGCCTTCGAAGGCGGACATGGATGCGATCAGAGCCACGGTGGCGCGATCGAAAGCGGAACTGGCTAGCGCGACTGCATCAGTCTCCGAAGCCACGGCGACACTCAGCGCCAATGAGACCGACCTGAAGAAGGCGGTGATTCGCTCGCCGGTGACCGGCATTGTATTGAAAAGAAAAGTAGAGCGCGGCCAGACGGTGGCCGCGCAGTTCACCGCGCCTGAGCTGTTCATCATCGCGGAGAACCTGGAAAAAATGAAACTGCGCGTGGGCATCTCGGAGGCGGACATCGGGAAGCTGGTGAATGGCCAGCACGCGAAGTTCACGGTGGATACTTATCCCGACCGCACGTTCACGGCGGAAGTGAAGAAAGTGACCTACGGCTCCGAGGTGGTGAACAACGTCGTCACCTACGATACCGAACTCGAAGTGCCGAACCAGGACGGCAGTCTGCGCCCGGGCCTGACGGCCACCGTGGAGATTGATGTCGGCGGGAAGAAGGATGTCCTGCTGGTTCCGGGCACGGCGCTGCGCTTCGACCCCGCACGTGCCGCGGCGGCAGCCGGTCCGCCAGGCGGGCCGCAAAAGACGTTGATTCAAAGCATTACTCCAGGCCCGGGCCGGCGCGGATTTTCCCGCGACCCCGCTCCCGGTGCCCCCGATCCCGGGAAGGAGAATGCGAAAGTGTGGGTGCTGCGCGACGGCAAGCCGGTGGCCCTGCCCGTGACCACCGGGAGCACCGACGGGTTCTTCACGGAGGTCTCCGGGGAGGGGATTGCGGAAGGTCTCGCCGTGATTGTCAGCGCTCAGTTCCCTCTCCAGCCATGAGCACGGCTCCACTCATCGAACTGCGCGGCCTGAGCAAGACCTACGGCCGCGGCGATGCTGCATTTCGTGCGCTGCGGGGCGTGGATCTCACCATCACCGCCGGCGAATTCGTCGCCGTCATGGGGCCCAGCGGCTCGGGGAAATCCACGCTGATGAACCTCCTTGGCTGCCTCGATACGCCGACGTCCGGCACCTATGCCTTCCAGGGCATTGCCGTGGAAACGCTGAGTCGGGATCAGCGATCGCTGCTGCGCCGTCACGCCCTGGGGTTTATTTTCCAGGGCTTCAATCTCCTCGCCCGCACCTCGGCGCTGGAGAATGTGGAACTGCCGCTGCTTTACCGCGGCTACTCGGCAAGGCAGCGTCATCAGTTGGCCCGCGCAGCGCTGGCCAGCGTGGGACTTCCTGACAAGGAGCGGAACACCCCCGCGGAACTCTCCGGCGGTCAGCAGCAGCGCGTGGCCATTGCCCGCGCACTCGTCACTTCGCCGGGCACACTCTTCGCCGATGAGCCGACGGGCAATCTGGATTCCACCACCACTCGCGAAATCATCGAACTTCTCACCCGCCTCAACGAGGACCGCGGCATCACCATCATCATGGTGACGCATGAATTGGAGGTCGCCGCCGCGGCGAAACGCACCATCCGCGTGAGGGACGGCCTCATTGACAAGGACTCCCGCAGGGACTGACGCCATGCTCTGGAACGCCTTCATCATCGCCTTGCGCGAAATCCGCCGGAACCTCATGCGCTCGTTCCTGACGGTGCTCGGCATCGTTATCGGAGTCGCTTCGGTCGTCACGATGGTCACGCTCGGTCGCGGAGCCACGGAGTCCATCAAGGCGCAAATCTCCGGACTGGGAAGCAATCTGCTGGTGATGTTTCCGCGGACGCCTTCCGGTCAGCGATCCAGCCCCTCCGGCTCCACGCTTTTCAGCGAGGGCGATGTCCTCGCCATTCGCGGACAGGTGCCAGGGATTGCCAACCTGGCACCCGCGTCCAGTTCCGGCGTGAGTACCATTCACCGGCAGAACTCGAAGTCTGTCAATGTCACGGGCACCACGACGGATTACTTCCCCATTGGCAACTGGAAGCTGGTAAACGGACGCTTCTTTGATGAGTCCGACGTCCGCTCAGCCGCCGCCGTGTGCCTCATGGGCCAGACCGTGAGGCGGGATCTCTTCGGGGAGGAGAATCCCGTGGGCACCAAAATACGAATGGGAAAGACGTCCATGACCGTCATCGGGCTGCTGGCACCCAAAGGCCAGACCGGCGGCGGGAATGACCAGGACGACACCATCATCGTCCCCCTGAGCACGCTCCAGCGGCGATTCTCCGGCCGCACCTCCGTGCAGAACATCAACTACATGACGATCTCCGGCGCTCCGGACTATCCGACTACCAGCATCGTCTCCGATCTCACCGCCCTCATGCGCGAGCGGCGCAATCTGCGCGGCAGCGAAGAGAACACCTTCTTCATCATTGATACGCTCCAAATCGCCGAAGCGGTCAGTTCCAGCACCCGCATCCTGACCACCCTGCTCGGCGCCGTCGCCGGCGTGAGTCTGCTCGTCGGCGGTATCGGGATTATGAACATCATGCTCGTGAGCGTGACCGAGCGGACGCGCGAAATCGGCATTCGACTCGCCATCGGTGCCCGCGCGAGAGAAGTGCTGCTCCAGTTTCTCGTGGAAGCCGTCACCCTCTCCTGCACCGGCGGCATCACCGGCATCCTCCTCGCCTACGGACTCTGCGTGGGTCTCGCCAAAGTCGTCGGCGTCGCCTTCACCTTCGACCCCGGCATCAATGCCGTCTCTTTCGCGTTTTCCGCAATGATGGGCATCATCTTCGGCTTCATGCCCGCCCGCCGCGCCGCCCGGCTCGATCCGATAGATGCGCTGCGGCACGAGTAGGCCCGTCCGGAATCCCGCGCCTCAAAGCGCTCCTTAACAGGGACCGCAGAAACCGCACCATCCGGAGAATTTTCCGGCTGCCCGATTATTTACGCAAGGTAACGGGCGGACACCCTAATAACAGGGAGAACGGAGCGGCTTGCGAAGGAGCGGCGCGGTCATCTCAACCAAATTCTCTCAACCAATTCCAATGAATCAAATTGAATTGACCAACAGCCTAAAATCACCCACTCTCGAATTGTAATCTAACGGGTAATGAAGGAGTAACGCTTATGAGTGTCCCACGGAAATTATTCTCACTGATCCTGCATGGATTGTGCCTGATTTCACTTCAGTCGCGAAGCAGCGCCCAGGTCCAGCTTGGGCTAACAGAGAGCCCGGCGGGCAGCGGATTCTTTTCCGCCAATGTCCAGGATAACCTAACTGCAACAGGATCAGGCAGTGGCAGGATTTATACGTTTGAGGCGGAGGGCGGCGACCGGGTGACCGCCTGGGTGGTGGCCGACTCTGCGGATTCGTATCCCCGCCTGCGCCTGCGCAACGCCGGAGGCACTGTGATTGCTTCCCATGACGGTACTCAGCAGGGAGAGGCGTGGGTGCAAAACTTCACGGTGACGACACCGGGAAGCTACTCGCTGTTAGTATATAGCGATCACCGGGCGACCACTTTCCGCATGCGTGCGGACCTGGGCCGCGGGTTCCTGCTGGAGTCAGAGGGAAATGACACGGCTTTCACCGCATCCACCATCACGACGACGGCGACGGGCGGCGGATTCACCGCGAAGGCGGCAGGGGCGCTTTATTACAACACGGATTACTACGACCTCGGCACGCTGGGCACCGGCAATGTAGTGAATGTATCCATGGGATTGCCCGCCGCTTCGACGCTCCTTGCGGGCGACTGGGAGATGGCGGTGATCCGGAGGGGGGCGGAGGGTACGCCGCTCGCCGTGACCGGAAGCGCGACTTTGAATACAACCGTAATTGATCCGGGGGACTATTTGCTGCGCATTCGGGGGGCAGACCCGCTGTCCGGGAGAGCGCTGCAATTTGATGGCACGGACGACGAAGTGAACCTTGGAAATCCGGCGGCGCTGCGCATCACCGGGAATCAAACGATTGAGATGTGGCTGAAGCCGGATGATTTCAGCGTGCGCCGCGGTCCGTGGAGCAAAGCCTACGGCGGGGAGGGAACGATGGGGATCGAAACCGGCGGGGATATCACTTATTATTACGGAACGAGCGGCGCGAACACCACCCCCTATCAAACATTCAACTCCGGCAAAACGCTGCGCGCCGGTCAGTGGAATCACATCGCACTGGTGCGGCAACTGGGTGCGGATCCGCGCACGGTATCCTGGTATATCAACGGGCGGCTGACCAATCAGGCGGCCGCCGCCTACTTTCCGGCAGTGGCGGGTGCGGTGAATGCGATGATCGGCGGCGGATACGCCAGCCGGTTCAAAGGGGAGATAGATGAAGTACGGGTGTGGAATGTGGCGCGCACGGGAGCGGAGGTCGCGGCGAACATGGACAATGTCCTGACAGGAACCGAGCCGGGCCTCGTGGCTAACTACCGCTTCGGCGAAGGCAGCGGCATCATTTTGGACGACGCGACGGCGAACTCCCTTGATGGCACCATTGCGGGGACTCCGGCCTGGACCGGCACCGAGGGCACGGGCAACTTCAGTGCCGCCCGTAGCGGGCTGATGGCGCAATACGTCGCTGCAATCACTGTCACCGACGCAACCCCGCCCGCAGTGACGGCGGTCACGCCGCTGGCGGCTCCGGGCCACAGCTTTCAGGGTGTCCCCGGCCTTTTGGTTAACCCCGGGAACATGACGGCTTACCGGGGCCAGAACGGGACCAGTTTCGATGTGCAGGTGACGGCGGCTGCGGGTACTGTCTATGGCACCGGTGTTTATCGCGACGACAGTTCGGTGGCCGGTGCCGCTGTCCATGCGGGGCTGCTGGCGAGCGGAGAGATTGGCATCGTCACGGTGACCATTCTGCCCGGTCAGTCGGGATATACAGGGAGCACTCAGTATGGCGTGGCTTCCGGCAATTCCGGAACGTTCGCAGGAAGCTACTCAGTCGCCGCCTATGCGGGCGCTCCCCCGCTGCTCAACGGTCTCTACGCGAGTCTGAAAGTGACCTTCTCCGAGCGTATGCTGCCGCTCACCGTTCAGAACCTGGCGAATGTCGAATTGCGCCATGCCGGCGCGGATGGTGTTTTTGACAACGCAGGCGATTTTGTCCACAGCCTGACCACCGCTTACAATGGGCTCACGACGCAGGTTTTCTTCACCATCAACGACGGTCCCCTGCAGCCAGGTCTGCACCGGCTGCGGGTGACGACAGGGGCGCAGGACCGTGCCAACAATGGACTGGCGTCCGTCACCGATACGCTATTCACCGTGCTCGCGCAGGGGGCGCTGGTGATGGAGGGCCGCAATGCCGACACACGCGCTGCCGCGACCAGTATCAGTTTGTCGCCCGGCACCGCGTTCGACCGTTCCTTCACCTACACGTATGACCGGGCGACCAGCGGACAGCCATGGGGCATCAAACTCCTGGATCTCAACGGCGACGGTCATGAGGAGGCCATTGCGGGCAGCTATAACAACCATCTGCTGCGCGTTTTTCCAGGCGTGGGAGACGGCACGTTCGGCGACAGTGCCGCTTATCCGGCGGCAAACAATCCCACCGCCATCGAACTGATCGATTATGATGGCGACGGTGATCAGGATGTGGTGGTGACCTGTTACGGAACGGACCGGATTGCGCGCTTCACCAATCCCGGCAACGGAACGCTGGTGCCGAACGGCACCGTCACCGTGGGAGACGGCCCGGAATTTATCGTCAAAGGCCGCTTCAATAATGACACCATTCCCGACCTTGCCGTCAGCAACTATTTAACCGGCCCGGGGGGGCAAAGCCTTAGCATCCTCATTGGTGACGGTTCCGGCGGGTTCACCGAGTCGAAACTTACCCCGGCCGGTTTCAGCCCTTACGGACTGGCGGCGGGAGATCTGAACGGCGACGGTTTTGATGATTTGGTGGCCGGGGACTGGACTTCGGACGGAGTGCGGGTCTTCCTTTGTAACGGCAACGGCACCTTCGCGGCCCCGGCAGAATTCGATCTCGAAGATCTTGATCCCACGGCCGTGGCCCTCGCAGACTTCGATCACGACGGGAAACTTGATGCGGCGGTGGCGACCGAATATCACAGCAATCTGAGTATCCTGAAAGGCAACGGCGACGGCACTTTCCAGCCGTATGTTGCATGGGCACTGGATGGCAACGCCTACTGCTACTTCGTTCTCGCTGCGGATGTGGACGCCGACGGCTGGGCGGACCTCGTAGTCCCGCGCAACGCTGGCGTCACGGTGCGCTATAATCGCCGGTCCACTGCCGCTCCCGCGTTCACGGCACCTCTGCGTTATGCGGATGCGGGTTACACGTATCATGCGGCCGTTGCCGATGTGAACCATGACTCGCGTCCGGATCTTGTGGTGA
>JANNVM010001002.1:0-1780 GCA_031414455.1 Verrucomicrobiota bacterium | reverse complement strand
GGAAAGTCAGTCCGCTTCGGAGTTAGTCGTCCACCTTCCGGTTAATCTGATTGAGGGAAAACTCATCAACGTTTGGACCAAGCATTCGGCCGGTGAACGGGAGAATCCGTTTCAGAAAAGAATCCCGGTTGTGAAGAAGGCGGCGGCCAAGCGGGCAGGATCGGCTGCGACTGTACGGGGACAACGTCCGCCACCGTGGTTTCTTGGGCTCTCGTCGCAGTTCTCGAAGGCGATAGAGTCGGCCGACAGTAAGCTACAGGGCAAAATATTGATCGCCATCAGCAAGATAGCCAAAGCGCCGACTACGCCCCTTGGGGATACCGTAAAGCCGCTGAGTGCCGGTAAATGGAGGTTTCGGATCGCTGACTACCGGTTGGTTTATGCCCCGGATCGGGAGACGGGAAACATCACACTGCTCGATTTTGCATCGCGTGGTTCTATTTATGAGGGCTGAGGGATCATCGGATAGTGAAATGAATCTTGCCCTCTCTGTGTACGCTGCGCGCATGGCAACAAAGACGATCGATAGACATGGAAGCCTACCGGCGGCTCACCTCGGCGATGCGTTCCCGAAGGAGTCTTTCTCGCAGGTGATGCGGCGGGCGCGCTGGGACCGAGCAGGTGAAAACCTGCGGCGGTCTCCTTGCGGCCGTGCCTCACATGCCCGTGACGGATGGAGCGGTGTCACGCCCCCCGGCGTGACCGACCCCGCGGAGCGCCAGAAACTCCGCGCCGAAACAGACGCGCTGGTGGCGCAGATTTACGGCCTGACCGAATCCGAATTCGCCCACATCCTGAGCACCTTCCCGCTGGTGGACGAGAGCATCCAAGTGCAGACCCGGAACACCTGCCGGAAGCTTGTGAACCCGGGGAAGTTTGCGTAGCCGTTGGAGTCCGTGTTGGAGCCCCGCCTTCTGGCGGGTTCCCCCGTTGGAGTCCCGCCTTCAGGCGGTTCTTGCAACGAGCCCTGGGCCGCCTAAAGGCGGGACTCCAACACAAAGCCCGGATCCGCCTGAAGGCGGGACTCCAACGGCGGACTTCAACCTTCAATCATCAAATTTACGATGTATCTCTGGCGGAAGTTGAACGATGAGCAACGGGAGGACTTGCTCACCTGGCGGAAGGAGCACCAGCGCCCGTGGCACAGCCCGCCGCACCGCGACAGCGACCGCACGGACGCCTATCTTTTCACCGCCGCGTGCTACGAGCACCAATACCACATCGGCCATTCCGTGGAGCGGCTACGCGATTTCGAGGAACGGCTGCTCAAGACTGCCCGGGAGCACACCCACACCATCGTCGCGTGGGTGGTGCTGCCGAATCACTATCATTTCCTCGCCCGCACGGCGTCCGCGAAGGCTGTGCTGGCGGCGCTGGGGAAAATGCATGGAAGCCTGTCGCACCAGTGGAACGGCGAAGAAGGCACCCGCGGCCGCCAGGTCTGGTGCCGGGCAGTGGAGACGGAAATGAAGTCGGAACGGCACTTTTGGGCGACGGTGAATTACATCCATCACAACCCGGTGAAGCACCGCCACGTCAGCAAGTGGCAGGACTGGCCGTTTTCGAGCGTGCATGAATTCCTCGCCGCCCGCGGACGCGAGGAGGCGCTGGCCCTTTGGCAGGAGTATCCCGTGGAGGATTACGGCAAGGGCTGGGATGATTGAGCGTTGGAGTCCCCGTTGGAGTCCCGCCTTTAGGCGGTCCTGATAACGCGCCCGGAACCGCCTGAAGGCGGGACTCCAACGGCGGACTTCAACCTTCAATCATCAAATTTACGATG
>JANNVM010001001.1:0-5511 GCA_031414455.1 Verrucomicrobiota bacterium | reverse complement strand
GCGCTGCACGGACCTGACAAAATCAGGCGGCGATGATCTGCTGCGTCTCGTCCGGCGGCAGTTGCGCCGGGAGCATGGGTTTCCGTCGGGCGAAGGGGTCCTGTTCAACGTGCCTTCTGTCTATTCCGCAGAGCCGCAGATCTTCCCGTGGAGCGACGGTGTCTGCCGCCATGAGCCGGAGCGGGGGGAGAGTCTCCGGATGGATTGCGCCTCCGGTTTCGGAGCGGCAACGTTTGTCACCGGTGCGTTTGGGTTTGCCGCTGCCGGGGAGGCTGTGCGCCTCATCGCTGACGGCGCCCGAAGATGACGGCGAGGCCCATTCCTACAAGTACGAGGCACCCTGGTTCCGGTATTGCCGGTGCCGCGCCAAGCTTAGCGCTGATCTGAATCGAAGAAAAGTACCCCTCAGTCTGGCCGTCCACGCCATAGATGCGGAACTCCAGTGGTCCGCCGGTGAACGTGAAATCCGCGAGATTCACACTGAGTTGATTTCCGCTGCCGTTGAATGTGGCCGCGACCCAGTTGGTAAAGTTCCCGACGCTGGCGGCACCCCACGCATTGGTGGTGCGGGACGAGGTGAGTCCCTGGAAGTCTATACTGATGTTTTGGAACAAAGTGTTCGGCTGCACATTGGCCAGGACAATGCTGATGTAGGAAGCCCCGGTGCCGGCGGCATTTACCGTAGAGCCTGGTGCCGCGGGTGAAAAACCGTTCGACACCACGATTCCCGTCTGGTTGGGACGCGACGGCAAAGCACCGGCCCTCACTCCCCACCTCGCTCCGCCGGCTGCCGGATTGACCCCGTAGTCACGCCCAAAAACGGTGGCGATAATTCCTGTAGGATTGTCCACCGCTGTGCTGACCGTTGAACCCGACCCCGGATAGGCGGAATCCGCCGAAATCGTGGAAGCGGCACTGACGCTCAGCGACAGGTTGGCGGCGGAACACAGCGGGAGCGGCAACCATCCAAAGAGCACAGCCACTACCGTTTTAAAACAAGGCACGTAAGTTTTCACTTTATAATGAATACTGTAATTATTGTAATAATCAACTTTTTTATAATTAAATAAGTGATCGTGTTCAATTTCACCAAATAATTTGGAAGCTCTTAAGATCTGCCGATGAACAACATCGCCGCGGGTGTCACCTCGGAAAGTCGGCCGAACTCCTCCCAAAACAGGAATTGCCAAATGCTCAGGGCGAAAATGAGGATATTTTATATTTCTGTAATATTTATAATTATTAGCTTGAAACGGCAATTAAACAGATTAACTATATCCAGTGAAATTAATATCCGGGATTACCTCCCGAACGCACCACTGAGCCATGAGCGAGTCATCACATCTCGAAGAAGACCCGGTTCCCGACCGGAAAAACGCGCCCCTGTCCGCGTGGGAACGCGGTGAGATGCCCGAAGTGGACCCGGTTGCCGAGTGGTCGCACCACCGTTTAAAAAAACGAGTCCGCCTCACTGACATCTACAGTGAGAACCGCAAAGAGAAGAGCTACTTCGAGAGGGTGATGTCCGGCGAACCGGATGCCGCAGCGAGCGGAGGAGCCGGAGTGACCGCCGTTTCGCCTCAGGAATGGCTGATGGGCGAGTTTCAGAAGTTTCTTACCTCCCTGAGCACGAAGCTCGCCAGTCAGGTCGAAACGCCGGCCGTCCCGCGTGTTGAATCCCCGAAGCCCCGGATCCGCCCGATTCGGACACCCCGATCCGAAATTCCCCTCGCCGCGGCGCGACCCGCGGACCTGATGCGTCCGGAATTTGCCAAAGGCCGACTTTACTTCAGTTGCCCGTGCTGCCGGTTTCCGGCGGCGCTGCCCGTCTGGCTGGCGGGAAAAAAGGCCCGGTGTCCGCGTTGCTACAGCGCGATCCGCGCCCCGCACCCCCGCAAGGGACTCAACACCCGGGTGTTTGAGAACGACGTTGAATCCATCCTGCATCCCGAGCGTTTCTCCGAGTATCGCGGTGCCCACCGGCTCATCCCGTTTCTCGGATTGCCGCGCCCTAAGTTCCAGCCTTCGTTCAACGCGGCCGCCGTCGCCGTTCTGGTGATGGCTCTGATGCTCTTCATTCCCGCCCTGCTGCAGAGTGCCTCCCGCAAAGCGGCCAGCGCCAGCGCGCCCGCTCAGGAATCGTGGACCGGAGATCCCGACTACAAGGGCCGCGCCCGCAGCGTTGTGGAAAAGTTCCTCGCCGCGGAAACGATCGCCGCCAAAGCTTCGTTCGTGCGCGATCCGCAGCGTGTAACCCCTCTGATGACGGACTGGTATGGCCGCTTTCCCGGGCAGGCCCGCATCAAGCCGGAAAGCGTGGCGATCTCCGGGGCCGGATTCTATAGTGACGGACTCCAGTATCCGGTGAGCGATGTTTGTGTAGAAACGGCTGAGGGCGCGGAAGAGTTTTTCTCCGTTGAGCATTACCCGGACGGCGATCTCATCGAATGGGAATCCTCGGTGGGCTATAACGCCGATTTTGCCAGCCTGATCGCCCGCGCCGCGGACACCGGTCCGCAGGTTATCCGCGTCATGGCCACGCTCGACGACTACTACAATTTCAACTTCACCGATCCCAACACTCACCTCTGCGTGCGGCTCCACGATCCTTCCACGCTCGACCTGCTCGGCTACGGCTACATTCCGGCGAACGTCGAAGCCGCCGGTGCCCTCGCCAGCCAGCTCGCCGGCAGCAGTATCGAGGACCTCCGCCCCCTCATGATCGAAGTCCAGCCAACTGTCGATGCCGCCAAATCCCGCCAGGTCTCCATTCTCCGCATGGTGGAAGCGGGATGGCGCACCAGTGAAATGGCCGCCGCCAGGTAGCCGCAGCCTAACTCTACTTTGTCATTTCACCGAACAGGACTGGAGATTTCTGACACCCTGAAGGGTGGACACCGAACGAGGCCGCCGGCGCACGGTGTCCACCCTTCAGGGTGTCCGCGTTGAAATGACAAAGTAGAGCTAAATGCCGTCCTTGGCCACGTCCATAAATTCATGGATCGCCTCCGCCGGATTCGCACTGCGCATCAGCCCCTCACCAACGAGGATCGCATTCGCGCCCCACTCGTAGAGCTGCCGTGCCTCCGACGGCGTCCTGATGCCGCTTTCGCTGACAAGAATCAGATCCTCCGGCACCTCCTCACTCAACTCCTCGGTCGTGTGCAGATCCACGGCAAACGTCTTCAGATTCCGGTTATTGATCCCAATAATGCAGGCGTCGGTCTCCAGCGCACGATCCAGTTCATCACGGTCGTGGACCTCCACCAGCACATCAAGCTGACATCCCGCCGCCACTTTCAGCAAATGCAGCAGTTCCTTTTGCTCCAGCACCGCCACAATGAGCAGGATCGCGTCGGCCCCCGCGACCACCGACTCGAAAATCTGCAATTCATCCACAATGAAATCCTTCCGCAGCAGCGGAGCATGTGTCTGCGCCCGAATCCGCGCCAAATAGCTCAGGTGCCCCTGAAAAAACTTCTCATCAGTCAGGACGGAAATGGCGCTCGCCCCTCCCCGGTCGTAAGCCGTCGCCACGGCAACCGGGTCGAAATTCTCCACGATCACCCCGACGGACGGCGAGGCTTTCTTCACCTCCGCGATTACTGCCAGATGTTCCGGTCCCTGATGCAGCGCCGCGTAGAACGAACGGTAATCGTTCCGGTCCAGTGCGGCATGGCGCAGTTTGTCAGCCAGCGGCGCGAGGCGCGCCACTTCCGTGCGTTTGTGAGCAATGATTTCGTCGAGCTTATTCATAGGGGAACTCAATGGACGCGGAAGAAAAGGAAAATGCTGCTTGCGCAAAGGGGGAACTTTGAAATAGTCGCGCCGCGCTGCCGGTTGGCGGCTGTCATGCGGGTGTAGCTCAGGGGTAGAGCACTTCCTTGCCAAGGAAGATGTCGCGCGTTCGAATCGCGTCACCCGCTCCACCCCTCCGCCATACCGGGAAACCCGGTAAACCGGCCCGGAATTTCTTGTTGTGGTACTAATCAGATACAAGAACCGGTCCCAAACGCAGCCATGAGCCGCAACCCGCAGTAACTGCCCCCTTCAGCGCAACTCTGACCGGAACGTGCCGTCGCGACTGGCGAACGGCTCGGCACCCCGTCGATCCACTCCGGCGTGTTGTAGCTGTTCGACGGGTTATCAACGCTCAGCGCGTCGTAGAAGCGCACCGCGGGCCAGCCGTCCTTGTCCCAGCGGAACACGGTCAGCCCGTCGCCCATCGTGAGGGCGTTCACTTCCATCATTTCCTGGTAGGACTCCGCCGTGAACTTCCGACTGAGATCATAGCTGCAGGAGTCGACCTGCGTTTCCTGCCAGAAGTCCCGGAGCACTTTGTTGTAATCAGCGTCGCCGGTGTCCGGGTCCGGCCGGACGGGGCCTTCCCAAGCGGCGACGCGCGTGGCGATGGCGCCGTAACTGTTCGCCTTCAGCCAGCGCATTTTCTGCCGGACAACGCGCCCGGCTTCGCCGGTGAGCACGAATTTCTGCCGCCGGTCCATCGGTTGATATGCCCGCGGATCGGCGACTGCTGCGCGGCGGCGATACCGACGCCGCTGCCGGCGGTGACTGCGCCCGCGGCGGCCATGAACGACGGGTCGTAGGGGCGACCGCTGCTATCGGTGAGGAGGATCGCGGACATCAGGCGGGAACGTGGCGGGTTGAAAAGTCCCAGCCGGTCCCTATCGGGCGTCGTTGCTGCATCGGGTCTGCCGCGAGTCCAGCGGCATTGAAGGCGTTCCGATAAACCCGGAGATCGATGGCGACCATTTGGGCGAGTTTGTCCTCGAACATGCTCACGCTCGGGCCGGCTCCGCTGCTTTGGTGGGAGACGCCGTGCATCTGCCGCCAGTTGGCGATGGCGGTTTGCAGGGCGGACCACGCGCTCTGGACTGCGGCGGGCGCGTCTCCGGGAGGGGCCGTCAGGCCGAGGGCTTCGATGATGGCGGACTCGTAGGACATTTCCCTTTTGGGGACATGTCAAAGGGCGTAGCGGTGGGAATGAAGGCTCCAAAACCGCGCTCCCGACCCTAACCGCGGGAATATGCTGCATCACCCGGTCTGCCGAATACGGTGTATTCTCTTGCAGCCGCGCAGTCTTCCGCCCATTCTGCGCGAATCACGGCTAAAGGTTGCCCCTTTCCGCTTTTCGCTTTAAAAGAAATCGGCTCCCCCAGCCCACTCCCGGCAAAAAACAACACCTCTGTTGCCCCGCTACCATGACGCCCACCTCGTTGCCTCTTCGCTGCCTGCGCCGCGCTTTCACTTTAATGGAATTGATGCTCGTACTCTTGCTCCTCACAGTGCTCCTGATGCTGGCGTATATGGGCTACGGTGTGTATGTTAATAAAGGTGAGGAAGCGGCCTGTCAGGGAAAGCTGGTCCAGTGGGGCGCTGGTCTTAATTCCTACATCGTGGACCAAGGCACATGGCCCAATGAGGAGGTGCTCTACGATGCCAACGGCAAACCGCCGGAGGAGGATGTGCTGTGGGACTGGTGGTATAAGG
>JANNVM010001000.1:0-1528 GCA_031414455.1 Verrucomicrobiota bacterium | reverse complement strand
CTTTGATGCTCAGAGTCTCGGCAAAGGTAAAGGTCCACATGTAGAGGCTCTCTGTGCTCAGCTTGCGGCTTGAAAAGAGAAAGGCGGCTTTCGTGCGCTTCATGGGTGGTGTGGAGTTGTTTGTAGTGTGACAAGATTAGGGATTCGGCTCCGGCACCGCGCCTTGCGGCGCGGAAGCCGGAGGCGAATCCCGATCAATCAGAACAGGGTCCACCGGTGCCATGCGGGCGGCGAGATAGCCCGGCTTCCGTTCGAAGCCGACAATGTCGAACGCATAGACGGAGCCCTTCTGGACGGTCTGGCGCATTCGTTCGGCGGCTTCATCGCCCAGCGGCAGGCGGCGGGTAACTTTGACGAACTCGAAAGACCCGATGCCGGTGCATTCGATGAAGAAAGTGAGGAGCAAAGTTTTCTCCGCGATGCCTGACTTCTTGTCCACAAATCCGGCTTCCTGAACATCACAGCCGCGGAGCTCGCCGGCGATGATGAAGGCCCCAGAATAGACACGTTGCCCCAACTCCAGAAGGGTCACGGCTGGCCCTCCGGTTCCACAGGGCGTGCATCATGGTAGGGGCGCACGATGGCAAGCACAGCTGCCTCTATTGCGTCCGGCAGCGTGGGCCAGACTGAGGTGATCAACCGGACTTCGGGCGAGTCCGCGCTTTTGTGTGAGTCTATTTGTGAGTCACCCCCGCTGGAACCCTTATTGGTACAAGGATTGTATGCAGGTTCGAACCCTGCAGCGCGCACCATCGGTTCAGGAGCCTGGAGGAAGGCTGCGGCGGAGCGCGGCGGCGAAGAGGGACGTGAGAGATTCTTCGGCGGCGGTATCGTAGGCAAGGCCCTGCATTTGCGCCATGAGTTCGGATTCGCGGAGAGCCCGGGTGGCGAATTGCTGCCATGCATCCAGGACCGCGGACGAGTGCGCGGCGGTGAGAGAGGTGTCTTCCTGGCGCATCGTGTTCCAGAGGGTGGCGGCGATCTCTTCGGCCATGACGGCGAGGTCGGCGGGGTCCTGGTGTTTGTGGTCGTAGGCAGGGCAGAGTTCAGCCTGACAAAGTTGTTCCGGGGCGGTGCGGAAAAGGCTGTGGAGCATGCGGATTTCGAAACCCCAGCCGGTATCGAAGTCCTGGCGCATCAGCAGGTCTTTGGTGATGCAGAGTTCACCGGAAAGTGGATAGCGGAACGAGCGGAGAAAGTCCGGCCATTTCCGGCCAGGGAAAAGCCCGCACCATGCGCGCAGGAGCGGCTGGAGCATGAGGCGGAAGACGCGTCCGTGGAGCTGGCTGGAGGTGCGGGCGTAATAGCCTTTGCAGGCATGGAGGCCGGCATCAGGGTGGAGCACGGGCCAGCAGAGGCGGGCGAGAAATTCGCGGCTGTAGGTGCGGATGTCGCAGTCGTGGATGGCGACGGCGAATATTCCTTCGCGCTGCGCGAGGACCGCGGCGGTGTCCCGGATGTTGCGGCCTTTTCCAGGGGCGACATTGGCAGCGTCGTGATGCACGATGACGCAGTCGTGACCGATGGC
>JANNVM010000999.1:0-7045 GCA_031414455.1 Verrucomicrobiota bacterium | reverse complement strand
CGAGTTTCCCGCCCTCTTCGAGTTCCTCCATGTCCTGGTCATACTCGTCGGCTTCCATTTCGAGTTTCTCCAACTTCTCAGCGAGTTCGTCCTCCTGCTCTTCGGCTTTGCTCATCTCGGCGGTCTGCGACTTCCCGTCGTTCTCTTCACCCTCGTTGCTGTTCTTCGACTGGCTGCCCTTCTGCTGGCGCGCGGCGGCGGCCATGCGTTTGGCGGCGGCTTTGAGTTTCGCGGCTTCCTTGCGCTTTTCGGAGAGCTGCTTGTCCTTAGGCAGCTTCGCATCCTCCGGCTTCATCTTCTCAAGGTCTTTGGCCGCGTCCTTGAACTGTTCATTCTTCAATTTCTTCGCCAACTCGCGGGCCTGCGGGTCTTCCTCCTTTTCGAGTTCCTCGCCGACCTTCTTCATGAGCTGCTCGTTGCGCTTCTGGTCCAGTGCATTGGCGGCGTTGTCCAGTTTGCGTTCGAGGTTGGCGAGTTGCTTTAGGGCTTCGGCCATCTCTTTGGTGGACTCGAGCTGCTTCACAAATTCCCGCAACTGGTCTGGATCGAGCGCCTTCTTCTCCTCCCCGGAGTCGGCGGACTTTTCCAGTTCTTCTATCAACTTTTTCAGTTCCTCCTTGATTTCCTCCATGCGGACCTGGGTAAGCCGCTCCTGTTCGATACGGTCGAGGATTTTCTGATCCGTGGATTTGAATGCCGTCAATACGCAGGCCATCGTGAGCACACAGGCCGCGGCGGCGAGTTTCTGCGGCCAGACGAACGGCACACTCTTCGCGTCCAGCGGGCGCACGGCGTCTTCAGTTTGCTGCGCCTGGAGATCGTAGTAGCCACCGGTTTTGTGCTCGGCTTCAAAACGCCGGCGCGATACGATGGTGTCGTTCAGATGGAAAAATCCGTCGGCGAATTCCGAGGCCTCCGCCACGGTGGCGCGGCGCATGACCGCTGCAATGCGTGCGCCGGCGAGCGTCGCCGCCAGGGCGATCCCATACCAGTAGCGCGGCACCTCGTAGCCGCGGAAGACGAAGATCAATGCGACAACGAGCAGCGTTCCGGCTCCGGCAGTGACGGCCCAAAGCAGTGCCCGGGTCGCCCGGTCGCGGTTCAGGCACTGGCGGACGGCGAGCAGGAAGGAATCCAACGGTGGCATGGCGGGACGGGACGCTTGGGACACTGACACTACACACGCCGCCCGCATTTGGGATAAATTTTCCTGGATTTCACGGACGCCGCAAGGAATGGGGCCGCAGCGTTATGTCCGACCCGCCCGCCAACCCTCACCGCCGCCTGCTCCTCACGGCCGCACTCGGCTGTGTCCTGCCTGGCTGCCGGAAGGAGCCTGACGCTCCCGCACCAAAGCCAGTCCCGCCGGCGAGCGCCGGGTGGTTGCTCACCGCCGGGGCCTCGCCTCCCGACTGGTCGAAGCTCGACCCCTGGCAGCGCGCGGTAACGAAAGATGAGTTCGTGCGGGTGCTGGAAAATGTCCTGACAGAACCCGGCGCGTGGATCAGCCACATTGAAGTGCGCGACCATGCGGCGCTCATCCGCATGGCGACGCCGCGGAAAGACGGGCCGCGCTACGTGCTGGAGTTCGCTCCGCCCGGCAGCACGCCGCCGCCTGGTCCGCGCTACTGGCGGCGGCTGGAGGAACTGCCCGCGCTGCGCGACCCGGCCCGTCCGCTGGAAGGCCTGCACATTGCCCTCGATCCCGGGCACATCGGCGGCTCGTGGGCGCAGATGGAGGAACGCTCGAATCAAACGGGTGACGCCCCGCCAGTGAAAGAGGGCGACCTCACGCTGCGCACGGCCCGTGTGCTCGCGCCGCAACTGGAAGCACTGGGCGCGAAGGTCTCGTACGTCCGCAACCGGCCCGAACCGGTCACCGCCGTGCGACCTGGTGATCTCGAAGACGAAGCCCGGGCCAGCCTTGAAAAGAGCGGCGCAGAGACTAACAGCGAGGCCGTCACGAAGGAAACCGAGCGGCTCTTCTACCGCGCCCACGAAGTCAGGGCCCGCGGCGCGCTGGTGAATGAGGCGCTGCGGCCCGATCTGGTGCTCTGTTTGCACTTCAACGCCGACGTATGGGGCAATGCGGAACGCACGGTCTTCTCGTCAGCAAACCATCTTCACGTCCTCGCTCACGGTTACATTCTCAGCGGCGAATTCAGTCTCGACGACCAGCGGTTCGAAGGGCTGATGCGTCTCGTGCAGGGTGTCTCTGATACCGAAATCCCCCTCTGTAACGCCGTGGCGAAGCGCATGGCGGAAGCGACCGGACTGCCCCCCTTCAATTACCGAATGCGCGCCGCGCTCCAGTATAACGCCCGCATGGTCGAGGGCCAGCCCTATGTCTGGATGCGCAATCTCATCGCCAATCGCGTCTATCAATGTCCCGTCGTTTTCTGCGAGCCCTACGTCCAGAATAACGGCGAAGTCGTGGCGCGGTTCCAGGCCGGCGACTATGAAGGCACCGCATCCGTCGCGGGAAAGGAACGCATTTCCATCTTCCGCGAATATGCCTCGGGCGTCGTCGCCGGGCTCAGTGATTATTTCGCCGCGAGAAAGCGGGAGTGACTCGGCAGCTTAGATGTGTTTGGGCGAGCCACGGTGCGCAGAGTTGCACTTCGCTTCTCCTGTCGAGTTCCTCGTTGTGAGGAGCGAAGTGCAACTTCGCGGTCCGTCAGGGCCAGTCCCGGCAGTTGCGCGCGCCGAATCCGGCGGCACTGTGCAGCCCATGAAAGGCTTCTTCTCTCTGCTCAATCTCAACTTTCTGCCGAAGAATACCGACTTCGCGCTTTTGGTTCTGCGCTGCACCCTCGGCGCGGGAATGCTGCTGCTGCACGGCAAGGGCAAGCTGGAACTGTTGTTTGGCTGGGGTGGCTGGTCCACCAACAAGGGGACGGCCGCGGCCGCAGTCCTCGAAAAGTTGAGGCTGAAAGAAGTCGCCGCTTCTGCAGATCCTCTGCACATCGGCGGCCAGTGGAGCCTCGGGTTGTCGGCCTTTGCCGAGGTTTTTTGCAGTGCGCTGCTGATCATCGGTTTTTGCACCCGCTTCGCGTCGGCGGCGCTCTCCATTACCATGGGAGTCGCGTTTTTCATGTTTCACAAAATGGCTTTGTCGGGCCAGACCAGCGGAGAAATGGCCGCGCTCTACCTGCTCGGCTTTGTCACTCTCCTCATTGCCGGCCCGGGGAAATATTCCTTCGATGGAGGCGGCGACGGCGGCGGAAGTTCCCACTGAGAATCGCCCCCGAAAACCGGCCCCGCGCGCGCCGCCCCGGGAGTTGGAAGACCCGCGAATCCCCGGCTGGGCCTTGTGCGGGAAAGTTCCCGGATTTTGAATGGTGCCTTTGCCCCAGCCATCCGTGTCGATCTTGCGGCTGATGTATTCTCCCACCTGCCAGTAGAGCGTGATGAACCCGGTATTGACCGCCTGGCAGGTCCGCTGTTTGGCGGCCTGAAGGAGCCGGGGCACTTCTCCAAATGCGTTCTCCCATGGTCGCTTCGCAATTTGTCGCACCACTGGTGCGAGTATTTCGTTTCCTTTCTTTTTCATGCGGTCACTCCTTTGGTGGTTTCGTTGAGCAGCCCTTCGGTCGCCTGCTCGAGCGCGGGGATGACGCCGCAAATCCATGACGCGGCTGGCCTCGCGGTGAGGCCGATGATCAACGCTGCGTTCCGCTCCGGCTCACCTCAACCGCACCGTCGCGCGAAGGAAGATGCGTTTTTCCGCAGCCAGTGCCGCGGGGACACGGAAAGTTAGGCTCGTCTGTGTGACGGCGATCAGGTCGGCGGCGGTCCAGCCGGCAAGGGCGGTGCTGACTTCACCCAGAACTTCCGCATCATCGGCATTGGGCACGCGGGGGACCGTAAACGTGAGGCCTTCCGGTGTCACGGTGTGCGTGATGGCGGGAGCCGGGCCGAGGGCGTATTCGATAAGATTAGACCAGCCGTTGTTGTTAGCGTCGCCGGTGGGAGTGCCGGTGAAATGAACCGCGTCGTCGGCGTTGGGGTTCCCGGTGACGGTCATGCTGGCGCGCCAGTTGTGCGGGAGGCTGTGGTCGGGATTGCTGAGGGGAGCGATGAGCACGAGGCTGCCGCTGCCATCGGCACCCGTCGGCCATGGGGCGATATCGTCGTAGGTGAAATCGCGGATGGTGCTGCCGGTGGCGTCGTCGAGCTTAACATGATCGCCGCCGTTGCTGAGGCTGCTGAGACTGGCAAATTCGCCGGCGACGGGTTTTCCGGTGCCGTGGACACTTTCAAAGGCGGCGGTGCTTTTCACCAGGAGCACGCGGGCCAGCGGAGCAAGGCTGCTGCCGGCGGGGAAGGTGAAATCAATGCCGGCGGTGAATTTCACGCCAGTCATGTTCAGCGTCACGGCCGGGCTGATGTTCATGAGTTCGACGAACTCCGCGTCGCCGTTAGGCTCGGGATGATACATGACTTCGCTGATGACGAGGAAGCGCTGGGCATCGCTGGGCGCGGGCGGAATAGTGAGGGTGGCGATGGTGGCGCCGGCAGTGTTATTCAGGGTAAGGGTTTCTCCGAAATTGGAGAGGTGGCCGGAGGCATCGCCCGTGACGAGCCGCCGCTCCGCGCCGCGCGGGCCGGTGGTGCGCTGGCGGAATGCGGAGCGGCTGGGCGTAACGAAGATACTTTCGCCGGGGAGGACGACGGTGCCGCCTTTGAAGGTGAACGTGATGCCGCCGCTCAGCGTCCAGCCGCTCATGTCCACGGAGAAGGCATTGGGGTTGATGAGTTCGACGAATTCCTGGTCCTGATTGTTGCTGGCAGGATTGGCATCGTAGGCGCCGAAATTGATCGCCGGCGCGGCTGGCTGGCTGGACGGGATTCCGGCACTGCCGACACCGGTGGTGAAATTGAGCGTCGCCGGCGCGGCGTGCGTGGTCATGAGGTAGCCGATGCGCGGCGTGAGGTATTCGTTTTTGATCCGGTTCATCGCCGCGGTGAGCGTGTAGATGCCGCCTCCGCTCCAGTTGAAATGGGAGCTTGAGCCCCACTTCGCGTGGTCGGCATCGACGTCGGTCTGGAGCAGCGGCTTGAGCACGTCCATGCGGTTCTGGAACCAGTTCGTGGCGAGAAACTGATCGTTCATGGCGCGGATGCGGCGGACGAGCATGGCCCGGGTGCGCGGATTGGCGACGACGGCTTCCTGCAACCGGTCAAACTTGCCGCCCGCCAGCAGCCACGGACGCGCGCCGATGAACGGATGGCTGGCACACGCCGGACTGGACGGCACATTGCGCGAAAAGACGATCGTGTCGGTATTCAGCGCATCCGGCCCAAAGGTGAGATCGAGATCCCACGGAATGAACATCCACTCGCGCGAACCTTCGGTGTCGCGATGGATGAAGAAGTTTTTGTCCGATGCATCAATGTTCTGGGTGATGGCGACACCGGCCATGAAGTTGACGACCTGTGGCACGTCGAGGTTGTCAAAAAGCCATGTTTCCAGGGCGGTGCCGGTGAGCCCAATCGCGGTGACGAGCGCTTCGAGATCGGCGTAGGCTTCCGCAAGGCGCGTCTTTTTCTCGAACACGGACGCGCTCGTAAAATTGCAGGCCCCGCGGTCGCCGACGGCTTTATAGTAAGAGCCGTTCGGATCAATCCCGAAGCGGTTAAGGAAGTCGCTGTCGGGCTGCTCGACGTAATGAGCGACGGAATAGAACGCGTTGTTTTGGCGGACCTGCACCGGGAAAATATCCGGGGAGGCGAGCCCGGTGGCCTGATACATCTCGGTTACCAGTTGTGCCCGGACGTAAGACTTGTCGGTGTAGGTGGTGTTGAGGTCGAACTCACTGACCCGCGGCAGACCGGCTTTATAGGGAAACCGGTGGCCGGAATTTCCTTCAATTTTGTGACTCTTCTTCGGCCAGTTGCGCGAGGTGTTGCCACGGATGTGAATGCCGCAGTTGTCGAAGAACTCGCCGTTCAGGAAAAGGGAGCATCGGGTGCCGGTTACCGTGTCAATGGCCGCAGCATTTTGTACGAAACGCTGAATGATGGGCAACTGGCTGGTGACCGCGGCATTCGGGACGACGGTGCCGAAGTATTCCGGTGAATTTATGGGATCGCGGTAGAGGGGCGCTTTGGAAGTGCGCCCGGCGCTGTCGGCAGCGGTGATGCGCCAGCGGATCATCTGGCCCGGCGTCGAGGCGGCGGCGGGAATGACGGCGGAGTAAAGGCCCGCAGCACCGGCGGTCATGGGCACGCTGACGTCCGCGCCATACATAACGCGATAGAAGAGCGTGGCGGCGGTAACCGTCGCGCCGCCCTGAGGTGTCAGGGTGGCGTTGACCGTGAGCGCGTCCGCGTCCAGCGGCGGCGGCGGATTCTCCGTCACGGCGGTAATGGCAGGGCCGGCGAGGGCCGAATTCACCGCGCCGGGCGTGGGCGTTGCGAGATAACCCGCGGTGCTGTAGCTGATGTCGGAGGATTGGTCCGGATACGCAGGCGAGAACTGCTGCACGATGGTCGCGCCGTCCGGCTTCACGAGGGCAAGGTATTCGCCATTCTCCGAGAGTTTGAAATTCGTGTGCAGTGTCTGGCCGGCGATGGCGCGGTTTTTTTCCGAGGCGAAGACGACGAGGTACCCGCCGGGCGCGAGGGAGACGGCCGGGAACGCCCACTTGTCGAGGTTGTCAGGATCATCGGTGAGGTGGTAGCCGCCGAGGTCGAGCGAGTAGAGCGTGTTGGGATTGGAGATTTCGATCCAGTCCGGGCGGTCGCCGTCGATCGCGGCATCCTGGAGCCCGGAGTCGTTGGCGGCGAGGAATTCGTTGATCACCGGTTCCTGCACCGACACGCCGACGCCGACGAGGCGGTTGGCATTCGTGGAGCTGGCACCGCTGGCGGCGGTGAGTGTGAAGGTGGCATCGGCCGTCAGCGGCGGCGTGACGATGCTCGTCTGACCGGTCACATCCTGGTTGGTGAAACCACCGCCATTCAGCGACAGGGTCACGGTATTCTGCACTGTCCATGAGAGGGTCGTGCTGCCGCCCGACGGCACGTTCGCCGGACTGGC
>JANNVM010000998.1:0-7613 GCA_031414455.1 Verrucomicrobiota bacterium | reverse complement strand
GTCAGAGAACTCGATGCCCTTGGCCATGGCGGGGTCGCGTTTATTGTCGCGGAGCCAGTCGGCGCCGGGGTGCTACTCGGCGCCTCCGCCACCCTTGTATGGCGGCGAGAAGTAGAGCGGGACTTTCTGCAACTCGGCGACGGCGGGCGCGGGGACGTCCCGGATGATATCGTCGAGCATCTTCTTGAGCAGGACGACGGCTTTCTCGGTGGTGTCTTTGTCTTTGGCGAGGAGATCATTGCGAATGTGCAGCGTCCAGCCCGAGACCGTGCGCGTCTCGCGGCCATTGGCGTCGGCGTCGCGCTTGCGGGCTTTGCCGCGGATGAGGTCGTTGGCTTTCTGGAGCCGCTCCGGCCATGCGAAGGTGGGGGCTTTCGACGGATCGTAGCCTGCCATGTGGCCGGTGAGGCGGGTGGTGGGCTTGGTGTATTTCAATTCCGTGTCGCCGAAGACTTCGCGGCACATCGCGGCGAGGCCGGGGTCGTATTCGAGCAGCTCGGCGCGGGTGTTGACGTGGTTGTGGTCGTGGTCGTTCTCGCGGTTGTCATCGAACCACGACTGCACGCCTTCGGCGAAGTATTCGTAGTGATTGGTGGCCGCGTATTTGCCTTTCCAGAGGCCGGCATCCATGGCCTTGCGGTAGGTTTCTTTGAGCCGCGGATCGAACGTCTTGTCCACGCGGATCACGCCGCGGAGGTGAATGTTGTGGGCGAACTCGTGAATGAGGATGCTCTCGGTGGAATAGGGATCGCCGGGGAAGGCGAGGACGTTTTCCTCTGCGCAGGAGCAGAGCGGATCGTCTTCGCTGCCGCCGAGGCCGCGGGCGCGGGTGTCCCAGAATTGCTTGCCGGAGATTTCCGGCTGTTCGGGGTTCTTGACGTCGCCGAGATGCGCGAAATCCGGGAGGTCGGTGGTGAATTCATTGTAACCCATGATGCAGAGCCGGGCACCGCTTTTGATCATGGCCTCGCGGACGTCCGGTCGCTTGGCCAGCATAAGGTCGAGGATGTAGGCGGCCTCTTTGAGCGCGTAGTCATTCACCTTGTCCGATGCGACGATGGGGAAGCCGCTGGCGCTGATGTATTTCTTGTAGAAGTCCGGGGCGTTGAGTGCCGCGGGAGGCGCAGTGATCTCCCGAACGGGGTCGGGCTTCACCTCATCGGCGGCGGTGCAAAACAGAATGCCGCCGGCAAGGGCGAGCGAGGGAAGGAGGAGGGATGCGGCGATATTCACGGTGGCAGAATGCACACGCGGGGCGCGATGTCTTGCAGAGAATTGACGGTGTTGTGATGAATGGCGCCACAGCCGGGCGAACGGTTGCCGCAGTGGCCGGGGCAGCCATGCTGGAGTCATGAGTGAAATCACATCGCCGCGGAAAACAGACCAGCCAGCCTGGCATGTGCTGACGGCGCACGAAGTCTGCGATGCCATGAACGTCGCTCCGGGTTCAGGCCTCAGCACTGAGGAAGCCGCTTTGCGTATGGCGGCATCGGGTCCGAATGCCTTGCCGGAAGTGCCGCCGCGTTCCCTTGGGGCGGTATTCCTGCGACAGTTTGCCAGCCCGCTCATTTATCTGCTCCTCGCGGCGGCGGTGGTGGCCTTTCCGCTGGGGCATCGCGGTGATGCGGCGGTCATTCTTGCGGTGGTGGTGCTCAATGCGGTGCTGGGAGCCTTCCAGGAGGGCCGGGCGGAGCGATCCATGGCGGCCCTCCGCCGGCTCTCCACTTTCAAAGTACGGGTGCGGCGAAACGGTGAGGAAATCCACCTGGACGCCGCGGCGCTGGTGCCGGGGGATGTTTTCCACCTCGCGGCCGGTGATGCGGTGACCGCGGATGCCCGCCTGCTGGAGGCCGCTGCTCTCGAATGCGCGGAGGCCGCACTAACCGGGGAGTCGCTGCCGGTGGCGAAGAGCTTTGACAGTACCGCCGCAGGCGCGCCGCTCGCGGAGCGTCACTGCATGGTGTATTCCGGCACGCACGTCGCCGCGGGCCGGGGGCTGGCGCTCGTCGTGGCCACGGGTCTGCAAACGGAAGTGGGACACATCGCGAAACTCACGCAGTCCGCGCAGGAGCCAAAAACGCCGCTGGAACTTCGGCTGGAGCAGTTCGGAAGACTGCTCGTGTTCATTTCCATCGGCCTGTTCTTCCTTGTGCTCGCCGCAGGGCTGCTGCGCCGGTACCCATTCGGCGAGATCCTCATGGTTTCCATCAGCCAGATGGTCTCGGTGGTCCCGGAGGGTCTGCCGGTGGCGCTCACCATTGCCCTCGCCGTGGGGATGCAGCGCATGGCCGTGCGCGGAGCGGTCATTCGCCGGCTCTCCGCGGTGGAAACGCTCGGCTCCACCACCGTGATCTGCACCGACAAAACAGGCACCCTCACAAAAAACGAAATGACCGTGATCCGCGCGTGGCTGCCGGACGCCGGCGGGCGGTTTTTCGAAGTGACCGGTACTGGTTATGCGCCGGAGGGTTCGGTGAGTTGCGGCGGCGTTGAGGTGCGGACGGATGCTGACGAAGGACTGCGCCGCTTCACCGAAGCCGTGGCGCTGTGCAATGATTCGCATCTCGTGCCGCCGGACCGCACCGACCCGCGCTGGCGCATTCTCGGTGATCCCACGGAGGCCGCGCTCCTGACATTTGCCTTCAAAGCCGGGAGCGATCCGATTGTGCTGCACCGGAGCCATCCGCGACTGGCGGAGATCCCGTTCGACGCCACACACAAGATGATGGCCACACAGCACGGCACGGGGGCCGAAGGGCGGCTTTGTCTCAAAGGCGCTCCCGAGGCCGTGCTCGCCCTTTGCGGACACTGGCGTGAAGGCACTAACGTTCTGCCGCTGGATCATACGGAGCGCACCAGAGTCATGGCAGAAGCGGCGCGCCTGGCTGCAGATGCCTTGCGGGTGCTCGCCGTCGCGGAGATCGAGGGTATTCCCATTGACCCCGCAGCGGGATGGTCTGCGCTGCGCGGACGGGCCGTGCTCCTGGGGCTCGCGGGCCAAATGGATCCGCCGCGCGATGAAGTCAGGGACTCCGTGGCCCGATGCCATACCGCCGGCATCCGCACCGTCATGGTCACCGGCGATCACAAAGTGACCGGTCTCGCGGTAGCGCGCAGCCTGGGCATTGCCATCGGGGACGACCGCGCCGTGGACGGCACAGAACTGGACGAAATGCCGGAGGCGGATCTGCGGCGCGACGTGGAACACATCGCCGTCTTTGCCCGCGTGCATCCCGCACAGAAACTCCGCATCGTGGAGGCGCTGCAGTCGCGCGGGCATGTCGTCGCCATGACCGGCGACGGCGTGAACGACGCCCCGGCACTCGCCCGGGCCGACGTCGGAGTGGCCATGGGACTAACGGGTACGGAAGTGGCCAAAAGCGCGGCCCGCATCGTCATCAGTGACGACAACTTCGCCACGATCACGTCCGCCGTGGAACAGGGCCGGCTGGTGTACAGCAATTTGAAAAAGCTCCTGCTTTTCCTCTTCGTGACGAGCATAGACGAAGTGATCGTGCTGCTCGCCGCACTGCTTGCCGGGCTGCCGCTGCCGCTCGCGGCGGTGCAGATTCTTTGGGTGAACCTCGTGACCGAAGGCGTGCTGACCGTGAACCTTGTGCTCGAAGGACTCGAAGGCGACGAAATGCGCCGCCCGCCGGTGCCGCGGAATGATCCGCTCGTCGGTCGTTCCCTGCTGGGTCGCATCACCGTCATGTCCGGTGCCTCCGTCGCGTGCATCCTTGGCATTTACTTCTGGAACCTCCACCGCGGCGCACCCGCGGCCCTGGTGCAGACGGAGACCTTTACCACGCTCGCGGTTTGTCAGTGGTTCAATGTGCTCAACTGCCGCAACGCATTCAAAACCGCCTTCGACGCCAAAGCCCTCCTGAACCGCTGGCTCATCGGCGGCATCATCGCGGGGAATTTGCTCCAGTTCCTTGTCGTCTATGCGCCGTTCATGAACCGCATCTTCCACACCACACCGATTCCCCTGCCCGATTTCTTCCTCATCGGAGCCGTCGCCAGCCTCGTCCTGTGGGCGGAGGAACTGCGCAAGTGGTGCGCGCGGCGCAGAACGCGGACTACCGGAACAGCTTTGGCGTGAATTCGAGGAGATACTTCCGCCACACCGGCCATGAATGATCGCCTTCCGTCACCGCATAGTCGTGTTTAATGCCCTTTTCCGTGAGCAGCGCATCGAACTCGTTGTTCTTTTGGAAGAGGAAATCGTTCTTGCCGCAGCCGATCCAGAATAGCTTGAGCGCCGCATTCACTTTGTCCGGGCTGTCGAGCCCGGCGGTGACGGTTTCATTCGGCGGCGGAGCGCTGCTGAAGGCCCCGACCCACGCGAAGGTATCGCTGTGATTGAGCGCGACCGTCAGGGCATGATGCCCACCCATACTGAGTCCGGCAAAGGCCCGGTGCCCCGGCTTCGCACTGACATGATAGCTGCTCTCGATGAGCGGGAGAATATCGGTCTGCAGTTCCTTGCAGAGCGCGGCGGAATTGGCCGGCCCGTAGTTTTCAAAGGCTCCACCGGGCGGCAGCGCGTGCGCATCAGGCATCACGATTATCATCGGCACTGCCTTCTTTTCCGCGATCAGTGCATCCATCATCCAGTGCGCCTTGCCATGCACGCTCCAGCTTCCCTCGTTATCGCTGTAGCCGTGGCAAAGATAGAGCACTGGCAGCGGTGTCGCTTTTTCCGGGCGGCGTATAGACCACAAGCCGCCGCCAGGTGCCCAGTGCTTGGGATTTGTAATCATGTGAATGCAGCGTGCCATGAGGGATGTCCTGGAGATCCCATGCCGCCGGAGGCGTAGAGGGCACCTGCAGAATGCTCGTGTTCGGCCAGCGCTGGGGCTTGATGAGCGGATTCTGCGAGTCAATCATCGCCAGTCCGTCCACCACAAAACGATACTCATGCACCCCCGGCGGCACCGCGGCAACCGTCACCGACCACACACCGTCCTCGCCTTTTGTCATCAGCGACTCTTTGCCGAACTGCCCCGATACCTTCACCTCTTTGGCCTGCGGAGCCTTGCATCGAAAAGTAACACTCCCGTCGCTGCCGAACTCAGGGGAATTGACCGGCACGGGCCGTGACGGGCGGGCCGGCGCGGGTTTGGTTTCCGGCCTGGTTTCCTGGGCATGCAGTGACGTTGAGGCAGAGTGGACAAGCAGCAGGGCGGCGGAAAGGTTAAGGAGATTCATGGTGATCGGGTTTGTTTGCGGATTACGGGGTGCCTCTGTGTGTGGGACAGCGCTGTCCGGAATGATCTGCTGCCTACCTTAACCGGTTGAGCACACGACGCGTTTGGCGTACGCAGAAACGTATTGAATCAATCCTCATTCACGACCTCTGCCGCGGATCCGTCGGAGCGCGGGTGTGAACGCCTTCCTCAAGGAGGCGGAAATAAATTACGGCGACAGGAGTCGGCGTTTGCATGGTGCGCATGATGGGGCATTCCGTGGTCTGCGCTTCATCGAAACCCCGGATGTTCGCATCTTCAAAACCCCACCAGTCATCGAGGACTCCATCACCATTCAACTCAACGGCCGCCCGCACCCGCTCGCGCGCGGCGCGAACGTGTCCGCACTGCTAACAAATCTTGGCTTTGCCGCGCAGCCGGTGCTCGTGGAGCGGAACGGCACGGCTCTTTTCCCCCGCGACTTCCCGGCCACTGTGCTGGACGACAAGGACGTTATCGAGGTCATCCGCATCGTAGCCGGCGGCTGAGGAACTGACCGATGGAACTGATTCGCACTTTCACCGAACCGGTCGGGATATTTCCTTCCTTAGCCCTCCCCTCTTCTGTTCCAACCTCCGCGCATTGACCCTCCTGTGACCCGCCGCCGCTTCCTGCCCGCCCTTTCAGTCTGCGGCCTCTCATCGTTTCGAAATTCTCCTGCCGCAGAACTCAATCCCGCGGACTGGGTCTTTCTCGACAACGGGCAGATCAAACTCGGAGTGAAGAAATCCAGCGGTGCCGGCATTGCGTGGCTCTCCGCCAGCGGCGCGAAGGAAAACCTCCTCGACCATTACGATCACGGCCGCCTCATTCAGCAAAGCTATTACGGCAGAGAGGATGGATCGAAATGGGTGGATAAACCCTGGCGATGGAACCCCGTGCAGGGCGGCGACTACAAAGGCAATGCCTCCACCGTGCTGGAACTCACCAGCAACAAAACCACCCTCCACGCCCGCATCCGTCCACGAAACTGGGCCGGCGGGCAGCTCCTCGCGGATTGCGAAATGGAGCAACACATCCGGCTCGAGGGAAAACTGGCCGTCGTGAAATTCCGTTTCCGCTACACAGGGACCGACACTCACCCCGCTCATCACCACGAGGTCCCCGCCACCTTTCTCAATCCTTCCCTCACCACTCTCGTCCACTACGATGGCGACCAACCCTGGTCCGGCGGCGCACTCAAACGCACACAGCCAGGCTGGCCCAACGAGTCTCGCAGGATCCCCGAATCCTGGGCCGCCTATGTGAACGACAAGGACACCGGAGCCGGCGTCTTCGCCCCCATCGCGAAGGAACTCACCTGCTACCGCTTCGGTGCCTCGCCTGAAGCGCCATCCGCCTGCTCCTACTTTGCCCCTCTCGTCAAATTCGCTATCACTCCCGGCCTCGACTTTTGCTATGAAATCGCCCTCGCCACCGGCACGCCCGCGGAAATGCGCGCGGCCTTCTCCAAACTCAAAGATGTTCTGCTGGCCAAGCTCCCTCAGCCCGCAGGTCCATGAGGGCCAGGGCCTGCGCAGGCCCCGTATCGCAGTGCCTCCGGCCTGCCGTTCCTCAGTGCGTCCCGCCTGCGCTCCGATCCGGGCCCGGTGCGACGGCAGGCCGGAGGCGCTGCGCAACGGCAGCCGCGACGGCTGCGTTACGTTTCACGGGTAAGCCCTGTATCAGGGCGCCCGGTCCTCACTTGGACTTTGCTCCGATCGCCAGATGCGGCGTGAGTTTCTCCAGGGTCTTTGGGCCGATCCCCGGCACTTCCAGCAAGTCCTCCAGCTTCTCGTACGGCCGGCCTTCGATCATGCGATTAGCCATCATCTCTCCGATACCGGGCAATCTCATCAATTCGTCCCGGGCAGCGGTGTTGGGATCGAGTAAAAAGTCTTTCGGCAGCGTTTCCTTTCCGGAGGCCATCTTGAATTCGGCATCTTCCTCCCTTTGTTGGCGGCGTTCCCCAGGCAGCTTCTCCCAGTTTGTCTTCGCCCAAATCCCTTCGCTTCGCTTCGCCGCCTGCAGTTCAAGATCCCGCATCGCCTCCCGGCTCTCTTTGTTCGTTTTTCCATCGGGCGATTCCCGATAGACCCCAAATGCCCTCGCCAGTCCCGCCTCCACGAGCACAGATGATAAATCACGGCCATCCGCCAGCGTCGCGAACCCATAGATCCGCTTGTACCTGCCATCGCCACCGGCATCTGCATAAACCGTATGAACGGTGAACGGCGATTTTAACAGCACCGCCACGCGCCCGGCGGCGGTCTTCCCGAATCCTTTCGCCAGTTCGATGGAAGCCTGCGGGCTTGCGCCGATTTCTGAAATTCCAAAATACCGGCGCTGCTCGCGCAGACGGCGGGCACCTGTTTCGTCCGT
>JANNVM010000997.1:0-2249 GCA_031414455.1 Verrucomicrobiota bacterium | reverse complement strand
CATTTGAAATAAAACGAGTGCTCAACCCTCGATTTCCTGCACTCTCGCGCCTTCGTTGATCAACTGGAGACAGAAGGCTTCGGCCTGAAAGGAAATTGCTTTTCGCGGGTGGCGTCATTGGCGGGTTCCGGACCGGGGAGTGAGGGGGGCTGGGGGGAGAGAGGGCGGTGGAAGGGGTAAATTTGAGGGAGGAAGGATGAAACGCGGCGGTCATACGGCTCCGGTCTGGCGGTTTCGAAGTCAGAAGTGGGGTAAGGGCGCGATTCATGGTGAAAGGCGTCGCGGAGGGTGGCGGTGGCGGTCTTGAACAGAAGATGGAGGAGGTGGCGGCGTTTGCGGAAGATGCCGCGGAGCATTTTGGGAATGGTAAACACGAACTGGCGGTGGGGGACGGGTTGGCAGACGGAGTTGGCGATCCAGGCACCGGTCTGGAGGGTGCGGCGCTGGTGGCAGGCTGGGCAGAAGTGGCGGGATTTGCAGGTGAAGGCGAGCAGGTGCTGGTGGCCGCAGTCGGGACAGAGGAATCGGGTGAAGCCGGCGGCGAGGTCGCCGCAGCGGAGGAAGTCCTCGACGTGTTCGACGGTTTCGGGGCGCAAGGGGCCCATGGCGGGCCGGTAATGTTCTTCGTAGCCGGCGAGGAATTCTTCCCAGACGCAGCGGACGAGTTGCCAGAGGGCCGATGCCCGCGGGCGGCGGGGTTGGTGGAGAGAGGGCATGCCGGATCATGGTTTGTCTCTGGTCGGTTTTGCGGGGCAGCGCGGGCTTCTAATATGGGAGCAACTGGCGGCCTATGCCGGCGAGGAATGGTATCCGTCGCGCATTGCGTTCGGGAAGCATAAGGACAAGTCGCTGGCGGATGCGGGTCGGGATGCCGGGTTGCGCGAGTGGCTGGAAGGATTGGCGAAGTCGGCGAATGAACGGAACGCGAGGATGGGGCGCTGGTATTTGCGGCAGTTGCGGGAAGCGGCGGAAGCGCCGGTGTTCGTGGCGTGGGAGAGCGCGGGTGGATCGGCGGATGCGGCCATCGCGGGCAGCGGGCTGGTGGTTTATGTGAATCCGGAATTGCAGCGGTTGCGGGTGCTGGTGGAGGCGGCGCGAGGGCGGCTGGCGGAGGGAAACGTAGCGCGGCCATGCCTTTGAGGCTGGCCGTGTTTGTCTTCGTTCGGAAAGTTGCTCGTGAGGAGGCAAACACGGGCAGGCTGTCGCCATGTCCGTGCTACGGGCGGAAGTTTCTCGAAATGCTGGTGCGGCACGGCGAGGAAGAGGCGGCGCAGGTGAAGGAGGAATACCGTCAGGCGAGCGCGCGGACGGAGCAGGATTACGAAGAGATCGTAGATTATCACTGAACCCGCACTGCACCGCACCATGAACCGTATCGCACTCCAAAACCCCATCCCGGAAATGATCGCTGAGCTGATCGAAGCCAGCGGCCGTACGAAAACCGGCGTGGCTGCCGCCCTGGGCATCCCTGCCAGCCGCCTGTCTGAATTGCTCGCCGGTCGCCTGCGCCTCAATGCCGAGCTGGCGTTGCGCCTCGCCCGCGTGTGGCCCGATGCCGACGCCGGCTATTGGCTGAACATTCAGAATGAGCTGGATCTGCGCGAGGCCCGCACCGCCAAAGCCGCCGCCCTGCGCCGCTTGCGCCCGCTGAAGCCATTGAAGCGCGTAGTCGCGGCGTGACGCGCCCGCAGCGAAAGCCGGATAGCCGGCGCTCTATGCCGAAACCGGGGTGGCGGGAGACAAAGCAGCCGCGCCGGAAGCAAGGCTGGAACGTCCTAGAACGTCCAGCCCGGCCCGGTGCGGCTGTTGTATCCGTGTTATATCCTGACTTACGCCGTGATCTAACCCGTTGGTTTTCAAAATGGTGGAGGCGACGGGAATTGAACCCGTGTCCTAATGCCCTTCGGCGTGGGTTTCTACATGCTTAGCTGCTGTTTTGATTTAAGACCCTGAGCTTTCAGCAACGAAATCTCCCGGCCCGGTTGCCCTGTTGAATCTCACTCCTTGCGCGGGCACCCCGCGGCAGAGCCAGCCTGATGGTGTTCACCGGCAGCGGTATCAGACATTCCGCCACCGACGTCGCTGTCAATTAAGCAGCGAGGGCTAGCTCGTTAGAGTTCGCTTTTATTTGTTTTGGATCGGATTGATAACGGAGCCAACGACCCATCTCCGGCATGCTGCCCGCGTCTCCAGTCACTAGTCGAAACCGGTGCGCCCCCATGACAACACTACTCCTGTAACAGGCATCC
>JANNVM010000996.1:0-26666 GCA_031414455.1 Verrucomicrobiota bacterium | reverse complement strand
CTCGATCCGTTCTTCAAAGACCTGCTCAGCAAAGCCCAGCAGAACTGGCGCGAAGTCGTCTCCATTGCCACACTCAACGGCATCCCCTGCCCTGCCTTTTCCGCATCACTGGGCTACTACGACAGCTACCGCGCCGCCCGTTTGCCCGCCAACCTCCTCCAGGCCCAGCGCGACTTCTTCGGCGCCCACACCTACGAGCGCACTGACAAACCCGAAGGCGAGTTCTTCCACACAGACTGGCCGGAGGTCATTGGGTGAGACTCTTCTCCAAGAAACAAAGGCGGCCTGGAATCCCTGGCCGCCTTTTCTGTTTTATCCTGTAGTTGCCGAAACATTTACGGCATCAGCGGATCATTGAAGGGAATGTTCGCCTTCACCCGGTAAAAATAATGCCCCGGTGCGGGAATCACCGTCCAGTTTGGCAAATACAGAGGCGGGTGCCAATCTCCTATCAGCCAGTGCGGCTCATCCGTCCACGGTCCGGTTGGTGAGGCTGCCGTCTGAAAAGTGCCGTAGAAACCGACGATGCCGTTACTCTCGTAACCCTCCAGCACGAGCCGTAACTTTCCATCCGGCAGTGGTTCGGCGACCAGTTGCGGTTTGGCATCCTGCTTATGCGGATTTTTGTTCCATAGCCATTCGTCGCGGTTGGTCATCCCGTCGCGGTCCGAGTCCGCTGATGCGTCAGCTCCGATGAGTCGCCCGAAGTTTAGTTTCTCCCACCCATCCGCGATGCCGTTCTCGTCTGCGTCTCCACCACAAATTGTCACCTCGTCAAACCGCGCTTCTGCCGCCTGCGCATTGCCGCGCGATGAAACCATCAGCGCCGGATAAGCTACGGGTGGCAACGTCACCGGCAGCGCGCTGCCCGCTTCAAATGGCACTCCCTCATCCCACCCCAACCACCCACTTACCGCTGTCCATGTTACTCCGTCCTGTGAATACAGTCCCCGGAGCCCTCCGTTGTCCCACTCCACACGCAGGTAGAGCGGCAGAGTCAGCCCCGTCGCAGGAGGCGGCGGCGTTACTTCATAAGTATAGATCTTTCCTTCCGAACGCAGCGTGCCGTCAGTGCTGTAAATAAGTCGCATCCCGATACCCGGGCTAAAGAGCACGTCACTGGGCCTCACCTCCATCCGGATTCCCGCCTCCGGTGTGCCCCCTGCCCCTGTCAAAGACACGAGTTTCGCCGTGATCGAAGTCCCGGTCCTCCACAGGAGTGATTCCGTCTGATGAAAAAGCACCGCCCTCCCTCCGTCCCCGGTGAGACCGCTGCCCCTGCCGCTCAGCAATAGCGCCGTGCCATCGCGCGCAGCCGCCTCCACCCCGCCATCTCCTTCGCCGAACTTTTTCCAACTACTCGTTTCACCGATGGGCACCTCACCGACGGCAACCGTTCCGGCAGACAGCACCGCAGAACAAAGGAGGAGGCGGAGTAGGCAGAACAATTTCATGGGGACCGGCAGAAGGATAGCCGACCTTGTTGCTGTCCGTCAAGCTCACGCGGCAAACAAACAGGTGACGAGCGGACGCGAACTGATCTTGTCAGGCGAGCGGCTGCCGGGTTTGAGGGAAAAGACGCCGCGGCCGGTGGAATAGATAACGGCGCCGTCGGCGGCGACGGTGTAGGCCATGACGCCGGAGGCGACGGTGGTGGCGGTGGAGATGTCGCTGTCCGCGGCGCGGCACTTGAGCACCCATGACCGGGGAACGGCGGAGAGGATTTCCTCGGGCTCGTGTTTGTTCATCTGCTGCTGCACGTTAATCCAGCGGCCGTAGAGGAACACGGCTTTGGGATCGGGGCCGTCGCGTTTCGGGCCGCCGGCGGTTTTGAGCGGTTTGCCGCTGAACATCATGGAGAAGACATTCAGGAATGCGAAGAGGGCGCGCAGCAGACGGAACGGAAAGTACAGGATGTCCTTGAGCACGGTGTGCGGTTTCACTTTGGCCACTGGCTCATAGGGGCGCTGGATGAAGTAGAGTTCCCCGCCAGGGCCGAAGGACGGGCAGAGGTGATCGCTGCGTTCGTCGGTGGTCAGGGTTTCAAGTTCGCCGCTGTCGAGGTCGAGTTGCTGAAGGATCGCCGGCCCGAGCCCGGCCCAGTGGCCATTGCGCCGCGCGATGCCGCTGGTTTGATAGACGACACGACGACGGTCGCCGGGAGCCCATGCCGGATAGGCATCAATGGCGTCGCCCTCCGTAATTTCGCGCACGCCGCCGCCGCGTCCGGGTCGCAGGAGACCAAGGCAGCCGGTGCCATCCTGTTGCGTGACACCCACCGCGACTTCCTCGCCGCCGGCATGAGCACTGAGCCATGAGAACCGGCGCGACGGTCCATGCACCAGACGCTGCTCCTCTTTCCCCTCCAGCGAATAACTGAAGATGCCATGCACATCGCCGGCGTCTATCGCATACAAAATGCAGCCGGTCTCCGGGCTTTGACACGCCGCGGAAAACTGCGCCGAAAACTGGTCCACCTCGAAGGCCGCCGGCCCCGCCGGCAGTCCGCCGCGTGCGAATTGCGCGCCGGTGCCGCTCATTTTCCACTCCCGCCGGTTCTTGATGGATTGCAGCCGTTCCCTGAGGCTGTCCACGAAGGCTGATTTGATTTCCGTTTCCGTCCCGTCGGGACGACGGACGAGCAGTTTGCCTTCTGAAAGATATCCGATGATGGAACTCATGAGGGAAGTAATTGGCAGGACCGCGGGAGCGATGGCGCGGCCACCCGTCTGCTCAATGGAGAAAGAAGGGCCTGCGGCGGAGGCCGTTCGGCGTGAAGCGGAGTTGAGTCTAGAGTATAGAGTATAGAGTATAGAGTATAGATGGATTGACCGGCAGGCAATGACGGGAATGACGGCCTTCACCCCTTCGGATGACTTGCCGGCGGGCGGGAAGAAATTGTTTTGATACTATCAACTCTCAACCACGCACTCTCAACTTCAGATCCGCCTGCCTGCGGCCCGCTATCCGAGGTGTTTCTGCCTCATGCTCGCGATGACATCGAGCATGATCTCCGCTTCCTCGCGGAGGCTGGCTTCGAGGCTGGAGGCGGCGCGGTTGTGGCGGCGGTAGAGGATGGCGAGTTGTCCGGAAATCTGTTCCTGAGTCATTCCGGGTTCGATGCCGCAGAGTTGTTCCGGCGTGGCGCCGGGATTGATCCTTCTCGCGGCCTGTTTCGCCCATTCCTCTTTCGCTTTTGGTGATGCGGCGGCGCCGGGCTTTTCGGTCCCCGCTTCGGCAAGCTGCTGGGTGTGGCTGGGGAGCGTCAGCCGGGGCTTTTCGGGCCTGGGCGCGGGCTTGAAGAGTTTTTTGAGAAAGCTGAACATGGACGGTGGGCGGTGCGGAAAGTTGTCGGGGGTCGTCAGGCAATGGCAGGGACTACTCGATCCTGATACGATCGAAGCAGGCGCGCTTGCGTTCCACTTCTTCATCGGTGAGCACGCCGGCGCCTTCGTAGGTGATGGCGACATGCTTTACTTTGCCGGAGCGCTCGTCTTTGATAGTGGCCTGGACGCGCTGATTCTCGTCGTAGCTGTAAGCGACGGTGATTTCGCAGCCGGCGGGACGGTTGGGCGGCACTTCGAGGGCGATGCGTCCGATGACATCCACATACTTGGGATCCGTGTCCTCCCCCTGCGTGATTTCGATGTCTATCGTCTCCTCGTTGTCCTCAGACGTCACGTAAGTCTGGCTCTGCGTGCAGGGAATCGGGCTGTTCTTGGGAATGACGATCGTATTGGCGTAGGCCTCCGCGCCCGTGGCTGCGTCCTCCACGATAGCAAGTGTGCCGTAGCTGTGATTGCACACTTCGGATACCTGCGCGCCCTTCATGGCAAAGAGCGCCGCGCCGAGGGCGACACACTCGTCCACGTTGCCGCAACTGCTGGGCTCAAATCCAAAGTAATCCTTAAGCAGGTCGCGCACACGCGGCATCCGGGTGCTGCCGCCGACGAGCGCGACGTGATCGAGGTCCGCCGCTTTGAGGCCGACGGAATTGAGCGCCTGCTCCACGAGCATGACGGTGCGTGTGAGGAGCCGGCTGACGGCGCCTTCAAAAACATCGCGCGTCAATTCGATGCGGGTCAGTCCGCCGCGTTCATTGCCGATGGTATCGCTCACCTGGCGGAGTTTTGAGAGCATCTTTTTCATGTCCTCACCGCTCTGGAGGATGCGGCGGCGCTGCCGTTCATTCTCCCACAGTTCCACGCCGTGTTCGGTGCGATAGGCCGCAGCCATGAGGTCGAGGATTTGTTCGTCAAAGTTGGAGCCGCCAAGACGCCGGGCACCTTCGGATGTGAGACACCGGATGTTGGGGCCGTCCACTTCGAGAATGGTCACGTCGAGGGTACCGCCGCCGAGATCATAAACCATGATGCGGCCCTGGAGCCCCTGGCTGTGGGCATAATAAAGCGCTGCCGCAGTGGGCTCGTTGACGATCCGCTTCACGTTCAGCCCGGCGATGGTTCCGGCGGCGATGGTCGCCTTCCGCGCGAGTTCGTTGAAATTTGCCGGCACCGTAATGACCACATCCTGGATGTCGCCGATGATCCTCGAACAGTCGCGCTTCATCTTGGCGAGGATGAGCGCGGAAATCTCCGTCGGCGTCCATTTTTTGCCGTCCATCTCCACAACATAGTTGGGATTGTCCATATGCCGCTTGATGAGGTGAATGGTGCGGTCCGGGTCGCCGCCGTCGCGGGCCGCCGAGCCCACCAGTTTGATGTCCTCATGCTTATCGAAATAAACCACAGACGGTGTCATGCGCTCCCCGTCAGCATTGGGAACGATTTCCGGATTTCCGTCAGACCGGATGTAGGCGAGACCGGTGGTGGTCGTTCCGAGGTCGATGCCTACGTATTTTGGCGGGGTCTTGGTGCTCAAAGGTGGTCGGTAGTATTTGTTCTGCTGCGCGGGAACGGGATTTTAGGGCGTGCTTTAACTTTCGTCAAAATGAACCTCCTAATTCTGAGAAACTCTGACGGAATCGCCGGATTGCCCGGACTTTCCGGGTTCAGTCGTAGGCTCCGGTGTCATCGGCTCCCGTTGACGGAGGGGCGGACGGAAGCGATTCGAGGCGCTTTTGATCTGCGGAGCAGAGCCAAAAGATGACCGTCCCGGTGAAGATCACCCCTGCAAGCCACGCCGGGGCGGCACCGGAAACAAACAGCCGGCGGTGAACGGCGACCAGCAGCGCCGCTGCGGGAATGCCTGCGGCGGCGGCGGCCATCGGCCAAACGGGCACCGCGGAGGCACGACTGAGGCATCCACAGAAAAACAGAATGAGAATGCCCCCGCTGATCCAGCCTGCCATGCCCGGCGTCAGCACCGCGGTGCGCCGGCGGAGCAGCGCCGCGAGTGCCGCGCCGCCAGTCATTGCCGCCACGGCGAGCGGGCGGGCGACGATGCGTTCCGGAGACGCCATGCGCCACAGCCCGAGCCCCGCCAGCAGTGCAAACACCGCGAGGCCGCAGAGCACTGCGGAGGGCGGGACGCGGAGGGCGGTCCGTTCCGCGGCCACAAATGCCGCGAGGACTCCGCCGATTCCCGCCCCCGTCCACAAGAGCCGCTGCGCCGCAGTTTCCCCGCGATCCATCAGCCATGGCATCTGCCGCAGCGCCAGCCATGCCGCCGCCGCCATCAGCAGCGCACTGCAGCACATGAGGAGCGGAATCCGCCTCCCTCGAAGGAGCCAAATGGCGAGCCCGCTCAGAAGCAATGCTTCAGCACCGGGCACCAGCCAGTCCACCGCTTCCTTGGGCGGCACCAGATAACTCAGCTTAAACACCATGATGTGACAAACGACCCACGCGAATCCGAGGACCGCCAGCGGCAGCGCACTCTGTGCCTCCCGCTCCCGCCACCACGCGAGGGAAAACAACAGCAGCGCCGCGCCGCCACTCAACAGCATGGGTTTCACCATCGAAGGCTGAAGAAGTTCGTGCCAGTTCATGCCGCCAAAGTGACGGGCTTCCCCGCACATGGCAAGCGCCGCGGATTGCGGCACTGCAAAATTGCAGTAGCGGCGGACTTAACTCACTAAAAGCATCTGGAAAATGTTCTGGCTGCCGACGATTTTACTTTCCCTGACACTCATTCTCGTTATTATGCTCAATATTGCATCACCGACGAACTCCCACTGAAAGCGCCCCCGTATTTATAGGATTTTAGTGAAAAATTTCAAGAACGCCCGGCGCGAGATCTGCTCTTTTTAACTGGTTCCTTCGCCACGGCTGGATCCCTTACGTTTGTTTACCCCAGAATCCAACCCACCACGACTTATGAGTGCTCTCCATACGCCCGTCCGCCGCCGCACCGTGAATGAGACTTTCCATAATAGGCTGCGCCGGTGGGGAGTGCGGGCGGCAGGTGTGGTGCTGCTCTCATCAGGCATCCTTGCGAAAGCCGCGGAAGAGGGGCCGGCGATGAAACGGACGCAGACCATTTCGCTGAACGCTGGCTGGAATGCCGTGTTTCTGGAAGTGGAACCGATGGATGTCACCCCGGCGAAGGTGTTTTCGGGACATCCGGTCGATCTCGTCGCGGCCTATTTTCCTCATGCGGAGTCGACTCAGTTTGTCACCGATCCGGGGACGCAGTTGTTCAAGGGACTCGGCTGGGGTGTGTGGTATTCTGAGGACCGGCCGGATGCTTTTCTCAAGTCGCTGAGCGCGATCTACGGGCAGCAGGCCTATCTGATTCATGCCACGCAGGCGTTTCAGTGGCGCGTGGAGGGGCTGGTCTCGCTGGGGAAAGTGAACTGGCAGCCGAATTCCTACAATCTGACGGGTTTCTCCGTCGCCGCGCAGGGGGCGCCTTCGTTTGGAGAATTCTTTGCCGCGTCGCCGGCGCATCGCGGGCAGTCAATCTACCGGCTGGTGAACAATGTGTGGAAAAAGGTGTCGGATCCGGAAGTGGCGACGATGAGATCCGGCGAGGCCTTTTGGATTTTCTGCAAGGGCTCGTCGAACTATCAGGGCCCCCTGACGGTGGAAACCGCCACGGGAGATGGCCTGCTGATTCTTGACAGCAGGGGAGCGATTATTTTCAGGAACCACACGGACCATCCGGTGACGCCGGTGATGGAGCATGTGGCGGTGGACGCAAAACCGGTGCCGCTTTCCATCAACGTCCGGGTGCTGGGCGACCTTGAGAACCCGGTGCGATCCGTGGCCGCGGCAAAGCCGGCGGCATCATGGCATCAGGCGATGCCGCCGATGAAGGCGGGTGGGCGGCTGGGGATTCCCTTGACGGCCCGCAGTTCCGAGATGTCGGCCTTTGAACAAGTGTCGCTGCTGAAAATTTCCACGGACATGGGCACGGAACTCTGGGTGCCCGTGCTCGGCAGACGGCCGGACCTGGAAAAGAAATAAACTGCCAGCCGCACCATCATTATGAACAAGCGCAATCTTCTCTTTGCCGCGGCGTTGGCGGCCGGCCCGCTTATGTCAGGGGCCGCATTTGGTCAGGCCAGTGCCTATCGCGGCCTCTGGGTCGGTGAAGTCCAGCTCGACGGTGTCAATGAAGTCTCCGTGCCTCTCGATGCCAATAACATCCCGCGCGCGCCGGATCCGAATGTGGCCACCAAGACGTTCGACAGGGCGAACCTGCGCCTGATCCTGCATGTGAACGGAGCGGGGCAGGTCAATCTTCTCAAGCAGGTGGCGATCTTGAACCGAAAAGCCGGCGTATTGCAGTCTGAAAACGACGCGGCGCTGGTGACCGACGAGCGGCTCTACGGGAGTTTCCCGCCGCAGCCGGCGCAGCGGATCGCGAGTGTGGTATTTGATTTTGGAGACATCAAGGCGACGGCGGCGGTCGATGCGGTGGTGAATGCGGCCGTGGAGGCTGCGGCGGCGTCTGTCTGGGGAGGCGACAGTGAGGCTACCGCGAAAGGCCGGGCCCAAACGGCGGCGACCGCGGTGATCAACAGTTCCGACGCCGCAGAGCGCTACGCCGCCTTCCTGCGCGACACGATGAATACTGCCGCGGTCACGGCACTCGCTGCCAGCGGCAATGCGACCGCCGCGCAGGATTCCGCAGCCGCGGCCCTGGCCGGCTCGTTTTATCAGGACACGCGCGGCGTGGACATGATCGCTGCCCTTGAAGCAGCCATCGCTGCGCAGCCGGCCGGTGCGACGAATGCGCAGAAAAACACCTTCGCCCAGAATGTGGCCGCGGCGTATGCCGATGTGAATAACAACTATCAGCGGTTCGTCTCCGGTGAACTGTTCGGTGACATGATTGGTGCCGCAGCGAACGCAGCAGCAGCGGCGGCAGTAAACGTCCCGCGCACGGTGATCACGGCATGGACAGATGAAGATCCGGCTTCAGTTACGGAAAACGAAGTGGTTGCCGGAGCGGCCGGTCACGGGTTGGCGACCGGCGACCGCATCAGCATAACCGGAGCGCCCATCGGGTCGTACGACGGCGTGCATGCCGTCACGCGGCTAAGCGCCGGCTCCTTCCTCCTGCCTGGCGTCACTTTCATCGGCGGCAAATCAATCGCCGGCTATGCCGCCACGGCGAATCCCGCGCCTCTAACAATCACGTCACCGGGACACGGACTCCAGAACGGCACGCGCATCAACATCAGCGGCGCAGCCACCGGCTCTTATAATGGCAGCTTTTTCATGACCCGGATCGATGATGACCGGTTTTCCATCCCCGTCGCTTTCGTCAATGACCCCGGAACCAAAGGCTCGTGGTCAGAGCGGAGTGGGTCGATCACCGGCTACGAGGCCCCTCCCGCCGGCGGCAGTGGCGTAAAGGTGACGTCACCTGGCCACGGGCTGAACAACGGCGAGACGATCGTGATCGCTGACGCGGGGGCGACGGTGTACAATGGATCGCGCGTCGTAACCCGGATCGATGACAATTCATTTTCCATTCCGGTGGCGTTCGGGGGCAATCCGGCAGCGAAGGGCACATGGTCGGTGCGCGTGAACATCACCGCCTATGCCGAACCCGCGGAGAAGACGACAACGGTTTCGAGCACCGGTCACGGGCTTTTGTCCGGCGACCGGATTGCCATCGCCGGATCGGGGAAAGCGGCCTACAACACGACGCACGGGATTGAGCGCCTTGATGCGGACTCATTCATCATTCCCGTTTTGTTTGTCGCCGCGGACGGCAATCCGGCGACCAAAGGGTCATGGGTGCCAGCCACAGGAGGCGCATGGAAAGCGCTTGCCGCGATTCATGCCGCCGCAGACGGCCACCCGAAGGTTACCGCCGCCCGGTCTGAAGCACTGAGCATCAAAATGGCGGCCTATGACGACACCCGCGGCACTGCAGCCGTCAATGCTGTCGTTGCCGCCATCGAAGTGGCCGCCGCCGATGCCGCCGGGACGACCATCGCGGAGATTTTGCCCGCGGTGCAGGCAGCGGGAAGGTTGGCGCAGTCGGAACTTGTCGCGCGGAATATTGTGCCGCTGCCGCCCACCGGCGATTACACGGAATTCGTACGGGTCTCGGATCCGCGTTTCACGGACTTCAAGGAAATCGCTCCCATCGTGGCCGCCGCGGCTGCAGCGGGTGCGGCCGCTGAGAAACTCAATGTTCTCAGCACGGAACAATCGGTGGAGAACAAAGCGAAAGAGCGGGCCATCGCTTCGATTACGACAGTGTATGCCACCGCCGCCCGGGCGCTGCGCAATGAGCTTCCCATGGCGGGACAGTTCGGTCCCGGGCAGACCGGTCTGAGCGGCACCATCATACTCCCGGCAAATCATCCGACCAATCCCTTCCGCCATCGCAGGCATCCCGATCATTCCACCGGTTTCGACATCACACGCATCGTCACCCTTGGATTCGACGGTGCCGCCGGAGACAGTCTGCTTTCCACCGGCTACGGCGTGAACGCCATTAGCGGCAACTACGCCGAGGAAATTCACGGCCTCCACAAGCCGCTCGGCCCCTCGAAGAACATCGGCCTCAAGGTACGTGGCTCGTTCACCCTCCATCGCATCAGTCTCATCGACGCGCTCAACGCCCGCTAACCGACGAACCCTCTCACTGACATGAAACAGATTCTGAAATCAGGAATGCGGGCCGCCGCCGCAGTGCTCTTCGCGGCGCTGGCCCTGCCCGCCGCGGCCGATGACACCGACCTTGTCTTCACCCTGGAAATCTCCGGGTCCGTCAACACTCCGACGCTCACCGTCACCAACAATTCGCCCGTTCTGGAGTTCAATCGCATGGTGTTTCACATCGGCGACACCTTATACAATTTCGATGCCCGCTCGACTTACAAAGTCGTCGCGCCGGTTGGAGGAACCGCGGCGCAATTCTTACCCCTCCCGCCGGGTCAGTCCGACAATGTGGATGTCACGCTGACCGGGTTCGGGCCCGGCAAGACCTTCACGGTGGACCTCGATATGGACAGGGACGGGCAGAACAGCGCCGAGGACTATCGCACGATCTTCTTCAACAACAATGCCGCTAATGCCACGATAACACTCTACAGCGGACCGAGAAACATCTCGCTGCAACTGCCGGACCCGCCGGCGGGTCAGGCGTCATACACTTTCAACGGTCCTCTGCGTTTGCTGCGCGTGCAGTCGATCGCCGAGACCAACGGAACGGATTATGTCCGGGTGGTGGATGTGAAAGTGGATGGCGTGGTGGTGGGGCAAGGCATCGGGGAACTGACGACGTTCCAGATTCCCGCGGGATCGGACGTGGAAATCAGCGCGCCGCGGAAAGTTTACAAGGACATCAATGGCGCGGACATTACCACCAGCGTCGAGAACGAGCCGGAACTCATCGAGGCCAACGCCGAGGAGCGTTTCACCGCCCTCGGCATTTCGGTGAACGATGTGCCGCAGACCGGAGACCCGGCGCTCTACCGGTTCGAACTGACGGAGGACACCCAGGTGGAGGTGAAGTGGGAGCAGGAATTTGCGTTAACGGTCCGGAGCGACTTTGCCAACACGCAAAGTACGACCATCGTTAACGGCGAGCCGCTCGCCGGACCGCTGACCTCCCAGGCTTCCGGCACCCCGGCACCCGCTGCGCAGAAGCACTGGATCAAACGCGGCGAACCGAGAATCGCACAGATCGATGGAGCCGTGGCGGACCTGCTGGCACAGCCGGGGCTTGATATCCGCTACGTGGTGCAATCCTACGTCGCCTACGGGCCGGCGAATTCGCTAATGTCCCCGCAGATTGCCTCCGAGCGGCTGGCGGACAGCGACGGCGGCAATCTGGAAAGTGCTTACGGCGGCCCGAAAACCATTACCGCCTATGCCGGTGTCACGGGCAATCCGCCGGGGATCATGCAGGTGACGGTCAGTGGCCACGGACTCTCGAGCGGGATGCGGGTGCGCATCGCCGGGGCCGGGCTTGCCGATTACAATGGTGATCACGTCGTAACCCGTGTGAGTGCCAATACCTTCACGATCCCGGTGAGTTTCATCAGCAACCCCGCAACGAAGGGCACAGCCCTGCGGCTCGTCGATAATCGGGAATCCCGCACCGCGGAGATCACCGGGCTGACCAGTGGCGGGGCCGGACTGACGCAGGTCGCTTCCGTTGGCCACGGCCTGCGCTCCGGGGCGGAAATCATCATCAGTGGCGCCGGGCTGGCCGGCTTCAATGGCACGTTCACCGTAACGCGAACGGACGTGGATACGTTTACGATTCCCCTGCCCTTCCCCGGGACCACGACCGTCTTCGGCACATGGCGGGAAATCACCTACCTTCGTGAATTCGCGTTCGACGATATCGAGCAGCGGCAGCAGGTGGAGTCCTTCAATATGTGGGGACCGGCGGGAATCACCTATGTGTGGAAGATTCAGTATGGTGTGCGGGTGAATGTGGACGAAGTCAGCCGCAGCGGCTTGCCGAAAGTCGTGAAAGTCGTGAATAACGTCGAGCAGAATGCCGCCATCCAGGACGGCGTGTTCTGGTTCGATCCAGGGGTCCATCTCAGGATCCTTTCAGCGGCCGCAGAGCCGGGCGCCGGCGGGTCGGCGCTCAACGGCTGGATCAACGGGGACGGATTTTATTTCCCATCCACCGGACAGATCAACACCCTCGATGGCACTTTGATGGCCGGAACGGCAACCGGCGAAGGAACTCAGTGGCTCGGTGGCGGCGCCACGGCCACGCACCGCGGCCTTGAGATCTTTCAGTTCAGCCGCCCGGCCAGAGTCATGTGGCGCTATGGTGCCGCAGCTCTCGCGATCGAGGTCATGATCGGTGAGTACGTCTTTGAGAAAGACGACGAACTGGCTACGGTCTTCACACGACAACCGGAGGCCATCAACGCGGCCTCGATCCAGCTCGCTGCCGGCGTGGCCCAGGCTGAAGTCCCCAATCCAGGGCCGGACGATGTCGCTGCATGGGATCCGGTCGCCGCGCGGCTTTATCCGCTGCTGCCTGGACAGTTCACGGTGCCGTGGAAACCCGGGACCGGCGACACACAGCCGGTGGACATCATCATCATCGCCCGTCTGCCTCATGACTCCGACCGCGGAATTGACGGCCACTACCCTCACATTGCCGGTGCGCCGCCCGTGTTGGTCGATCCCGACCCCAACGACAATTTCACCTTCAAGCAAAAGAGATTCACCAACTGTGGAGCGGTGGTGGACGGGAGCAATTTGTTCACGGCTCCGAATCCCGGCTTCACCGTGCTCCTGTTTACCGAAGTCCAGCGTGACGGCCGCGGCCAGCCGCGCGAGTTTCTGCGGGTGCGGGTGGTCGATACCAAAACCCATCTTGATGCCGCCATACTTCTCCCGGCGCAGACAAAAACCGTCGGCAGCCGCATCACCGATCCTGAGGCGGACAAAGCGAATCTGGGCACGGGCTGGGTGCGCAATTCGGACGGTGCCGTCCGGTTCAATCCCTTCGTTTACAATGCCGCCAAACTGGACGCCCTCGCGGCAAAAGACGTCTATGACATGGACCTGCTCACGAGTAATCCCGGTCAACTCGTCGTGGTGGACCGCAGCAGACTGCCCGGCCCAATCTTTCCGGTGAATGAACACCCGAGCGCCAGTCCGGAGGAGCAACTCACCGTCGTGTGGTATGACAACCCGGCCCGCAACGACACCCTGCTCTGGCCGCACCTCGTCCGCGTTTATACTCCCACATGGCCCTCCGCGAACAGCACGAACGTGGACCGCATCGTCATCGCCAGCCAGTGGGGCAGCGAGACTCCGGCGGCCTCCACCAGCACCAACAAGACAGCGGAAGGTGAGCAGATCGTCGCCGGGGCCGTGCTTCCCGACTATGCTGAGCCGGCCACCACCTTCGATCCGAGCCGTCTCCAGGCGGTGCAGATTTACCAGCAGCCTGACAAGAACGCCCCTGGCTACAACCCCAACGAGGAGCACGGACTCGTGGCTCCGTCGCTGCGCTTTGCGGACGTGTCGCCGCGCCCTCCCGCTATTTATGCGCTGCGGAACAATGACCTGAACGATACGACAAACACTGAGGAAGCCTACACTTCGGATCCTTTCGTTCTCGTGCAGTTTTTCGATGTCGCGATCCAGGAATACCGGATGAAGCTTTACACCGTGCAACGGGAAGACCCGGGCGCGGGATTTACCTTTGCAAACATCCCTGCAGCCGCGGCGTCTCCCACAACCCTGAACGGTCTCGGCCATGTGGAAATGGAAGCCGGCGAGCCGATCATTCCCTTCTATCCGCTCGGCGTCGCCATCGGCGCTGCAATTCCGGAGGAAGTCTTCGGCAACAACCTCACCGTGGCCAAATCCGGCGGGGGCACCATCCGTCAGCTCACCTACTGGGAGGACCACAAGGGAAGCACCTGGGCGGTTTCCGGCGGAACCAATGCGTGGATCACCGTCTCGTTCTACTATCCGCTGGCGCCGGACTTCTGGTGGCCGGTGGATCTGCAGGTGCCGCCCGTGAAAGTCATCGTCTCCGGCGCGGAGAATACACCGCAGTTTGACAGTGCGAGAACCGCCGCAGTGCCTAACACCGGGGACGCCATTGCCTTCCTGCCATCAAATGTCGAAGCCGGCGCCACGTCCGGGAATCTGAACTCGCACCTGCCGACAAAAGTTCTCTACCATTCCAACTGGCCCGTCAATCCACCGGTCCTCAAGGCCGGCGAAACGCTGACCTTCTCCGGCGGTGAGAACCGTGCCGACAACCCCACACGGCAAATCGTGACGGGCGATGGAACGGTCGAAACGGTCGAGACGCCCGGCCTTCCTCAAGTCCTCGCCTTCGCTTCCGCCGAAGTGGTTTTCGATTCGATGAATCCGGAAGCGCAGGCCGCCCAGTGGGTCAACTTCTGGAGCGGACGGGTCGTTCAGGCACTCGATGTCCGGAAGACCTCACTGCCCATCACTCAGTTTTCCGCAGATGTGCAGCCAGCCACCGGCAAGACACGGGTCTCGCAGGGCAAATTCATCTTCAACGATCTTTCGGCCTCGCTGCAGAAGCGTTTCCGCTATGACCCCATCACGCAGAAACTGGAATTCTCCGGATTCGTCAATGACAAGGGCATTGGCGAGAACACGCTGACCGCGGCTCCGCCCGCCGTTTACGTCCTCGAGCCCAACATCCTGACGGCTGACGATGTGGCTGAACTCAAGAGTCTCGTCACATCCAACCTCAAGTCTGAATGGGACGCCGCCATCGACGCCCTTGCCGCCGTCACGGTGGATCCGAACGCGGTCTCGACGGCGAACCCGCGTCCGTATTTCGCAGGGCTTGTCAAATCCGGCAGCAATGGAGTGCCCGAGCGGGCCTTCGGGCCTGGCCTGGCTGTTATCCCCAACGATGCCTTTCTCAATCCCACTGGAAAACTCGGCGACGGCGTCACCCCTGTTCCCGCCGAGGGCTGGATCACGGTCGTGGAAAATAACGACCCGTCGCTGGGCGGCTCGCCCATCACGCCGCATGTCATCAAGCTGGACCGCACCAAACGCTACCGCGGTGCCATCAAGACGATCCTTTCCGATAACGTGTTCGACGAAAACATCGTGCTGCGGCATACCGGAGATTTCGGCGCCAAGGCGAAAGACCTCTATTTCGAATGGTATTACCGGCCTGACGACGGCAGCCTCAACGTGCCGCCACCGGATTTGCTCCGGCCCGGTACTCCGAATCCGTGGAAACTGTTCCCCGACCCCACCGGCCAGCAGGGCCGCGGACGCTTCCAGATTACCCTCAAAGGAAACCCCAACGCCCCGGAAACCCTGCTCGCGGATACATGGTGGTTCTGCCGCTACCGGCATGCGAATGACTCGTCCAGCGGCAGCAACTGGAACCCGAACTCAACCAATCCACCAGGCACGAAGAAATACGACTGGGCCGGCGCGGGCAATTCCGATCCCTTCCGTGACTTCGACCTCGACGGCGTGAACGACTACCGCGCGCAACTGGCCTCCGGCTGGATCAAACGCGTGCTCGACGCCGTAAATCCCTACGAAGCCCGCATCCGCGACTTCGAGGGTGAAAACCCCGCAACGATTACCAGCATGATCGCCCAGTTCGGCCCGCGCTTCGAAGGCCCTGTCGCGCTCAACCCTGACAAAGATGTGATCGAAAATGTCGGACTCATCGAACTCTACGAAACCGTCCTCAAACGCGGCCGCGACCTGAGTATCGATCTCTCCCGCCCCGTCTCCACGCCCGCGATCTCCAATGCACTGCAACTCGCCTCCACACGGCTCTCCGATTTCTACACCTTGCTTGGCAATGAGGCTTATACCGATGCCGAGGACCCGACGATCGGCTTCGCCAGCGAGCCCGGCAATGACCTTTCCGGGGCGAACCCCGGCTACGGGGCCATGGCTCCGGCAATCTTCGCCTTCCAGAATCAGCAGCCCGGCCTCATCGGCGAAGAACTCAGCCTTCTCCGCGGCGTGGACGACTTCTACGCCCGGCCCGTGTATAACCGGCTCTTTTGGAACTTCACCAAGGGCGAAGGCGAAGCGGCTTACGCCGTGAACTACAACATCACCGACGTGACCCTCGACGGATTCATCGACGAAGACGATGCCATGAAGCTCTATCCGCAGGGCCACGGCGACGCGTGGGGACATTACCTCACGGCCCTGCGCAACCAGTATGAACTACTCAAGCATCCCTTCTTCAACTGGGTATCCCGTGCAGAGTCCTACAACCTGCAGGACATCGTCATCACCGTCGATTTCCTTGATGAACGGAAATTCGCCGCCACTGCCGCAGCCAAGGCGAAAGCCGGCGCGGAAATCGTGAGCCTTACCTACCGCGAGAAGTATGTCGAAGCGCCCGATGCGCAGTGGCAGGGCTATACCGACACCAACCCCGACCGGGCATGGGGCGTGGACGAATGGTCGCGCCGCGCCGCTCAGGGCTCCTACTTCGACTGGGTCACCGCCAATGCGCTGCTTCCGAGCGAGCACCCGAATACCACGCTCGAAGGTGTGCGCAAAGTGGACCGCCAGAATAACGCCGACATCGCTGTCATCTCCGCGAATCTTTCTTCCATTCAGTCCGTCATGGACCAGACCAACCGCGGCCAGAATCCGCTCGGTCTTTCCCACAACGCTCTCATCTTCGACATCGATCCCACCTTCCTCGAAGTCGGTTCCACGGCGCAGGTAGGCACCCGCGCCGTCCAGGGCCTGCTCCACTTCGATCAGATATTCGAACGTGCCATTAAAATGCTGGAGAACGCCCAGTATGTCTGGGACAAGGCCAACGAAAAGCGCAACATGCTCCGCCAGGTGGGGAACACCGAAACCGATTTCCGCAACGCCACCTTTCAGCAGGATCTGACCTACCGGAATCAGCTCATTCAGATTTTCGGCAAGCCCTACGAAGGAACCATCGGGCCAGGAAAAATCTATCCGGCCGGCTATCAGGGCCCGGACCTTGCGCTCTTCATGTATGTGCCCACCCGGCAGATCAACAAGGACACCGTGCCGGGGCCGAGCATCGGCACCGACGACATCAACAGCGGGTTCGCCAGTTTTGACGACGACGGAAACCTCAATGGCGGCGACCTCTATAACGCCTTCGATTCAGACGGCGATCAGGACGGATCCGGCGGCGGCACTGGAGCTGCTTCCAATCATATCAGCGACATCGACACCAGTGTCCGGCAACTCTTCACCGCGACCTTCTCGTCGGCCTCCAACTTCATCTATAACAATGACGCCACGGCCGGGCTCTTCGAGGTCAATTACACCGACCTCGAGACTCCCAAAGTCGCCCTGACAAACTTCATCGACCAGTTGCCCATCACCGCTGCCGGCTACACCTTCCAGGCGCCGGACGAATGGGGCATCCGAAACGCACCGGGAGAACTACAGTCGCTCATCACCCAGATGCTGGTCCAGGAGGCCGCCATCATCGAAGCCGTCGGCGTGTGGGACGCCCTCAGCGGTCAGATTTCCCGAACCATTCGTCTCATCAATGCGCGGCTGACCACCACCGGCCGAATTCAAATCAAGAACGAGGGCTTCAGCCGGGCGAGGCTGACCATTGAGAGCCTCATCAAGGGCTTCAAGACCGGTTATGAAATACTTTTAGCCACAAAAGAGACCGTGCAAACAACCCTGGAGGCGGGGAGCAGCATGGTCCCGTTGGCACTGCCCACTGCCGGTTTGGCGGTTTCTCCAGGGGATGCCATGGCCCCTCTGCGCGGGGGATTCAAAGTCACCAGTGTCGCGGCCACTGCCGGGATCAACATCGGCACGGTTATTCTCCGGGCTGCCGAGTTGGCTGCCGAGATTGGGTTCACTATCATAGAGAACGAATTGAACCTGTGGCAGGCGCGCGAGGAGCGCGATCTGCAAATCAAGGAGTGGCTCAAGGAACTGGAGGATCTTGTCGGCGATGAGCCGATCCGGCGGGTGACGATCTTTAAGGAGATTCAGGCGCTGCACAACCTGTCCGATCAATACCGCGCCAAGCTCGACGAAGGCATGCGTCTCATCGACGAGCGGGCGGCCTTCAACAAGCGCGTCGCTGCGCACACCCAGAGGCAGCGTTATCAGGACATGACCTTCCGCGTGGCGCGGAACCATGCACTGCAAAGCTACCGCAGCGCGTTCGACCTCGCCGCCAAGTACACATGGCTCGCCGTCAAGGCCTACGACTACGAAACCAATTACGGTCCGGACGATCCCGGCTCGGCACAGAACGCGCTCGCCGATATTGTCAGGGCGCGGACCATCGGTCACTTCCAGGACCAGCCGCGCCGCGGTGCCGGCGGACTCTCCGAGGCGCTGGCCACGATCAAGGCCAACTACGAATCTCAGCGCGGCCAGCTCGGTCTCAATACCCCGCAGCGCGAAACCGGCAAGATGTCGCTGCGCACTCAACTCATGCGCATCCTGCCGAAGGGCAGCTTGCAGCCGCAGGAAGGCGTTCCCGTTGGGGAATTCCCGGAACCGGGCATGGACTCTGATTCAGTCTGGGAGGCGGAATTGACCAAGGCAAAGGTTCCCGATCTCTGGGACGTGCCGGAGTTCCGCTATCGCTGCCGGCCGTTTGCCTCGCCGACCGACGAAAGCGGAAATCGCGTCCCGCAACCCGGACTGGTATTCCGCTTCGGATCGGAAGTCACCGCCGGCAAGAATTTCTTCGGCAAACCGCTCAGCGGTGGCGATCAGGCCTACGACCCGACGAACTATACCACCAAGATCGTCGGTGTCGGCGTCTGGTTCTCGGATTATCTTTCCTCGGACGTGCTGACCGACCTTGCCACGGCGCCGCGCGTCTACCTCGTGCCCGTGGGCTCGGACATCATGCGCGTGCCGCACAGTGACAATCCCAATATTGTTCGCGTCTGGGATGTGCTCGACCAGGCGATTCCCGTGCCGCTTCCGGCGCTGCAATCCACCATCAACAACGGCCGGTTCATCCCGATTCTGGACATGCTCAACGGCCCGGGTGGCGAAATGCGGCGCTTCTCCAGCTTCCGTGCCTATCACAATGGCGAGGCCGAGATCGATCTCGAGGAACTTGTCACCGACAGCCGCCTCATCGGGCGCTCCGTGTGGAACACGCAGTGGATGCTCATCGTGCCCGGACAGGCGCTGAATTCGGACCCTGAAGTCGGTCTCGAGCGTTTCATCAATCAGGTCAGCGACATCCTTGTGGTGTTTGAAACCTACGGCCTCAGCGGCGGCTAGGACCACCCTCAGCGGCGAAAACCATTTACCCGTTCACTCACATGAAGGCGAAATTTCTCACTTACAGTCTCCTGCTGCTGGCGCTTCCGGCGATGGCAGCCATCAATACCGTGCCGGAACCGGAGACGACGTTCTACGGACGCATCCTCGACCGCAGCGGCCCGGTGGACCGGATCCTGACGGAGGGCACTCTTGCATGGTCCGTGCGCAAAGCGGACGGTTCGGTCCTGCCGCTCAGCGCGACGCTCCTCCCGTTCAAGAACGGCGAGTATTCGTATGCGCTGCGCGTTCCTCACCAGGTGCTCGCGCTCGGGCTGACGGCTTCGCCCTCGGTCGTGGCGCTCGGCACTCTGCCCACACGTCAATCGCACCTCCAGATCACCGTGGACGGCCACGCGGCGACGATCATTGCGCCGGGTGAATCCGTTTTCGATGTCGAACAGGCCCTGCGCGCCATGACCTGCCGGCTCGATCTCGAAGTCGGAATTCCCGCGACAGATTCCGACGGCGACGGTATGCCCGACTGGTGGGAGGATGACCACGATCTCGACAAACAACTTGCCAGCGATGCGAGTGGCGATCCGGATGACGACGGGCGGAACAATCGCGCTGAGTATCTTGGCGGAAGTGATCCGAATGCCGACAGCCGTATTCCCGAATTGCTCACCAAAGAGATCGTCGCCTATGCCGGCAGCACTTCCGCCGTGCTTCTCGAAACGGCGGACACGGACAGCACACCGGTGCAGTTGACTTACACCCTGACAGCGGTGCCCGCTGCCGGCCAGTTGCGCCTGCGCAACGTAACGCCAACGCCGGAGAATCCCGACCGCGTGCTTTCGTCCGGCGATTCCTTCACTCAGGACGATGTCGCCCGGGGATGCCTGGTCTTTCATCACGCCGTGCCAAACGCGCCGCTGACTTTTTCAGTCAGGGTGGCGGATGAGAATCCCGCGCATCCCGCCAGCACGGGCACGGTGCAGGTGCTGATCTACGATCCCGCGCCCGACGCCACTGCCGCCGGCCCCGCGGAAGCACTGCGCCGTGCGGCGTTTGCCGATGCCTGTCGGGAGGACGGCTGCATCGTGGCCGACCTTGCCGTGCAGTCCGGCTCACACCGGCTCGCGGCTCCCAGCGGAGCGGTGACGCCGGCAGCCTACATCGCGAGCTATGTGCCGTCGTTCGGTTCCGACCGTCAGCACTTCCTGCTCGGCGGAGCACGTCAGGATTTTCTCACCGGAAGCATGTCCGGCGACACAATTAGCGGCAGCGGCGGCGATGACGAACTCACCGGCGCCGGCGGAGCGGATCGTTTCGTCTATTCCAGTGCCGCGGATGGCAATGACACCATCACTGATTTTCTGCCGGCGGACCGCGACGTCATCGATCTGAGCGCGGTTCTCGCCGGAACGTCGCGACTCCTCCCCGACTATGTCAGGGTCACGCGCAGCGGTGCCGATGCCCTGCTGGAAATCGACGCCGATGGCAGCGCGGCGGCCTACACAGATATGGTGCTGCGGCTGAAAAATTCACCGCTCACCCAGGCCGATCTGCGCCCGCTGTATGAAGCCGGCAATCTGCTCACCGGCTCCATCGGGCTGCCGGCGCAAGTCACCGTGCTCGCCGCCGTGCCCCGCACCGCCGAGAACGGCCCGCCATGGGGGCAGTTCAATATTTCGCGCAGCGGCTCGACCATTCAGCCGCTCGCCGTCGCATTCCAACTCTCGGGCTCTGCTGCGAACGGGACCGATTACGAACTCGTGCAGCCGGTCGCCCTCATTCCCGCGGGCAGCCAAAGCGTGAGCGTCAGCATCCGGCCATATCAGGATGGCAGCAATGAACTGGACGAAGTGGTGCAACTCACCGTTACTGCCGGCCCCGGCTACGAGACGGGTATTCCGTCAGCGGCGCAGATCGTGATCGAAGACTTGAAGCCGCAGATTTTCATCGAGACCCTCAACCCGCTGGCCACCGTGAACGACCTCTCGCCTGCGGCCTTTCTGATCGGCCGCAGCGGGGCCACGGACCGCAGTGTTCTTGTCAGGCTCAACATCGGCGGCAACGCCGCCAACGGCACCGACTACAACCGCATCGACAACTACCTGTCGCTCGCCGCTTTCCAGACTTCCGGCGTCATTCAGATCACACCAAAGCCCGCCGCCGTGCTGACCAGGGGCGCGGAATCCGTCATCCTCACCGTGAAGCCTGACGCTTCCTATCTCACCGGCGCTCCGGCGATGGCGTCGGTCGTTATTGTGCCGGAGACGATCGATCTCGACCGTTGGCGGCAGACGCAGTTCCCCGGCGATACGCAGCCGGCGTCTCTCTTCGCGCTCGGTGATCCCGGCGCCCACGGGTTGCCCAACCTGCTGCGATACAGCTTCGGACTCAACCCGCAGAATCCCCGTGACGGCGCGGCGGACCTCCTTCCGCGGCCGGAGTTGTTGAGCGGACACCTCGCCCTGCGCTTCAACCGGACACCCGCCGCACAGGATCTCGAATATCGCGTCGAGATGTCCGACGACATGAAGGCATGGCGCGAAGCCGGCCCGGAAGTGGAGGATCTCTCCATGACTCAGGTGCCCGGCGATCCCACTGCCGCGCTCTACCGCGTGGTGCAGCCGGCTTCCGAAAGCCCTATCCGCTTCCTCCGCGTTCGAATCGTAAGGACACAGCCATGATCCGCCGCCTGCTCATTCCCTGCACGTTGCTGGCCGCCGTCTTCCTTTGCGGCTGCGAAAAAAAGACGCCCGTCGCGGCCGGGTCACCTGTTCTTGCGAAAGCCGGTGACGAGGTGATCACCGTGGACGACTTCCAGCACGAAGTGCAGCGGCGCATCGCCAAAAACATTCCGGTTCCTGACAAAAATGTCCTCGTCGAGGAAATGCTCGGACGCCTCGCCGCCGTCAGCCGCGCCAAACAGGCGAAACTGGATGCCGACGCGGAGACGAAGCGCGAGATGGAAAATGTGCTCATCGCGAAACTGCGGGCGCAGGAACTTGAATCCAAACTCGCGGCCGCCAGTGTCAGCGATGAAGAACTTCGTCAGGCTTATGACGCCGGCGCTGCGAAATTTGCCCGGCCCGCCAAGGTGCGCCTCGCCATTCTCCACATGCAGGCTGACGCCAAAATGAGCGAAGCCAAACGCAGCGAACTGCGCGCCAGGATGGAAGAGGCGCTGAAACTGGCGGCCGAACACCCCGCCGAAGGCGGCCGCGGCGCCGCGGCCGGCGGATTCGGCGAAGTCGCCGCGAAGTATTCCGAAGACCAGGTCAGCCGCTACCGCGGCGGCGATATCGGCTGGCTCGATGACGCCAGTTTTTCCTATCGCTGGCCGAAGCCGGTCCTTGAAGCCGGCTACGCTCTGGAAAAAGGCGCCCTCTCCGGCATCATTGAGGCGGACACCGGCCTCTATGCGGTGATGAAGACCGACTTCCGTGACGGTTCCACGACTTCATTTGACGAGGCTAAGACCTCGCTGCGGCGTGACCTGCTGACAAAGAAGCGGACCGATGTCGAAACGCGCTTCCTGAGTGAAACGAGGATGCTGACCTCCGCGGAGATCCGCAGTGATGTCCTCGCCACGGTCACCATTCCGGTGTCCACAGCGCCGCCTGCGCCGCTGGCAGAATCCGCCCCGCCTTCCTTTCCCGGCCTGAAACCTCCTCCTCCAGCCAACTGATTTTCTTCAACACCTGCGGCGCCCGGCGCTGCTCAACTTTTCTGCTGCCACCATGAAACCGAATCTTCGCACGAACATCCCGCGGAACTTCCGGCGGTTGCCGGCGCTCGTCGCTGCCCTCCTCCTCAGCCTCATCTGCTCCGCGGGCGCGGCCGCTCCCACTCTGACCACGGTTAACACCATCACCGGTCAGGATGAAGACAATGACACAACGATTTCCTACGCGACTCTCGCCGCCGCTGCGAATGAAGCGGACTCGGATGGCGGTGTCATTCAGTTTCGTGTGGAATCCGTCTCCAGCGGCACGCTGCGCAAGAGCGGCACGGCGGTCACTCCCGGTTCCACACTGCTCAGTCCGGGCGAGAGTTGGGTTTGGAGCCCGGCGTCGAATGCGAATGGACTGCTCAGTGCTTTCACCGTGCGGGCATGGGACGGCACCAGTGCCTCCGCCACCGCCGTTCAGGTTCAAATTCAGGTGGCCGCCGTAAATGATCCCCCGGTGATCTCAGGCACTATCGTCACGTCCATCGATGACACGGCCACAGAGGCCACTGCCTCCACAGGGTTTTTGTCAGGACTGACGATTTCCGACGTCGAAGACTCTTCCGTCACCGTGACCGTCCGCGTCTCAAAAATCGCCGAAGACACTCTGGGCGACCTCGTATTCCCCGACGCCACGCGCACCTCTTCCGGCAGCGATTATGTTTACGCCTTTGCTTCAGCGAGTCCGGCGACGGCCACCACGCGGCTTCATGCCGTGAGTTTCATGCCGATCGCCAACCGTGTCGCGCCCGGCATATCGTCGAACTTTTCCGTCCAGGTGAACGTTGTGGAATCGGCAGACTCCGGATCCACGGCGCAGAGCAGCGCGACCGTGACGGTGGTCTCCGTCGATGATCAGCCGGCGGTGTCGCTCTCCTTCATTCCCTCTACCATTCTCGACGACCGCGAATCGGCGCCGTTCCGGGTCGTGGTCACAGATCCTGACATTGGAGAAGAGAACGAACCCGTCACCCTGACCCTCACGGAAACGGCTCCGGCCAAAGGCACGTTGACCATTCCCGCAGGAAGCCTCACGGGCACCAGGACCCAGTTGTCAACGGGGATGCAGACGGTGAAATACCGTCCCAGTCCGGTGTCAGGGCCGGCCACGGCCACTTTCACATGCGCCGTCTCCGGATCGAATCCCGTCTCGTCCTCCACCGCGATCCTGACCATCGCTCTTTCCAACGATCCGCCTGACATCTCCGGAATCAATACCGGCGTCATTCGCACCGATGACGACCCCGCGACACCGGCGGTCTTTCCATTCCAGACGGTCAACATCAACGACCTCGATACGCTGCAAACCCTGACCGCAACCATCACGCTCGACAATTCTGCCAAGGGCACCATCACCTCGGCTGCTCTGAACGGGACCGCTGCCCAGCTTACGGTTCTGGTGCGTCAGGCGACATTCAAACCCACCGCCAACCGCGTCACGGTCGGTCAGACGGAAACCACCACCCTGACGTTGAGTGTCACGGACGGCATCGCCTCCAAAAGCAACAGTCTAACGCAAGTCGTGACTCAGTCAGTGAATGGCGCACCGGCGATCATTCTGCCACCCGGCACCGTGCAGCCGCGTGTTATTGCGGGTGAATCTTCCGGCAGCCCCTTCACGGGAATCGTGATCTCGGACGATGATGCTGTGCCCCAGGTGACCGTCACCATCAGAACGGACAACGCCAGCAAAGGCACCTTCACCACGCTTAACGGCTTTGCTGAACTGCCGGCAGGTTCGGGCATTCTCTCGTTCACCGGCACGCCGGCAGCCGCGACCACCGCTGTTCAGGGGATGGTGTTCACACTCAATTCGTCTTTTTCCTTCCCCCCCGGACAGCCGGGCCTGACCACCTTCACGATCGAAGCCCTCGATGCGCTGCAAAACCGCTCCACTCAGGTGCTGTCGATCGTGATGCGGAATGCGGCACGGAACTTTCTTGTCACGCTGCGCGAGGATGATTCCCGCAAACGCCCGGGGTCACTGCGCCAGGCCGTGGAAAATGCGAAAGACAACGATGTCATCACCTTCGCCTTTGCAGAGTACCCGGCCGTACTGCGGCTCGAACCGTCGCTCGGGCCGCTGCTGTTCACCAAACATTTGCGGCTGAAAGGACCGGGCGCGGACCTGCTGAGCATCAGTGGCGACCGGGACGGCAACGGCACGCCCGATATGCAATTGGGCAAAGTGCAGGCCAATGTGAGCTTCGAGGGCCTGACATTGACGCAGGGCACCGCATCCACCGGCGGGGCGCTGCACGTGCGGCGCAACCCCTCCATCCCGTCGAACCCGCCAGGAAGCCTGACATTGAGTTACTGCGCGGTCACTGACTGCCGCGCCAGTCAGTGGGGCGGGGCCATCGACGTGGAAGAAGGATCGCTGGCAATGGATCACTGCCTCGTGAAAGGAAACGCCACGGACCCGTCGTTCGGACTCGGCGGCGGTGCGATTTCTCTCTACACGACTGCGTCGTGTTCAATTACGGCTTCCACATTCTCCGGCAACCGCCAGCGCGCCGCTGCGGGTTTTGGCGGCGGCGCGATTTACGCGGAGAATTTCAATCCGCAGGTTGTCTTCCCCCTCGCCGTGACGCACTGCACATTCTCGGGGAATGAAGATGCGTCCGGCAAGGGCACATCCATTCGCTCCAATGTCTTGAATTGCCGGGTCAGCACCCGCGGCTCGATTTTCGCCGACGCCGCACAGCGCAATCTCCATGTCGCCGGCAGCGGACAAATTCTCAGTGAAGGCCGCAACCTCTCCAATGATGCCGCGCGGACCACGCTCATTCAGGGAGGGGTGCCGCAGTCGGTCGTGCTGCTCAATCAAACGACTGACGAAGTCTCCACCGATCCGCTCCTGCTGCCGCTGGCCAGGGCCATTGGTGGGACTGAGGGTTATGAACTCAGCCCGTCGAGTCCGGCGCTGGGGATCTCAGCGGCGGTGGAGGGAACCGACCAGCGCGGGGTCATCCGGGGCGATGGCATCCCGGATTCGGGCGCTGTCGAATCGTCCGCCCGCGGGCGCGTGATCATCAATGAAATCCAGAGCCGTCCGGCCGCCGGCGCATTTCCTTTCATTGAGTTCTACATTCCCCGGGATTCCGGTCCGCTCGACATGACGGGCATGAGCGTCTGGGTGAACGGCAAATTGCGTCACACGTTCGCAGCCAGCTTCCCTCCGGTATTGCAGCCAGGGTTTGGCGTTATTCTTGCGGAAGGGGCGGTGACGCCGGCGTCCGCGGCCACCCCCGTCGTTCTTGTTGTTACAGAGAACCCCTTCTGGGACAGTGGCGATGACCCGCAGCGCAGCACTGTTGAAGTGCGCAGCGCCGGATCCCCGGGAGTCACTATCGCCCGCGCGGGTTACGTCAACGTGTTCGTGAACCCGGCGAGGCTGACGCAAACCTTCGACAATAATTCGATTTCCCTCGCGCCCCAGTTCCATGGTTCCGCGTTCGTCCCGAACTCCGTGGGGCAGGCACCGCCCCTGGGACCAAACATGGATCGAGGCGGTCCGGCGAGTTCTCCCGGCGCCGACACCGGCGGCACGCCGTTCGGTCAGGACAATGCCAACCCGTTCGCATCCGCCGACAGATTCGTCGTGAACGAAGACGATCTCGTCACCCTGCCGGTCCTTGCCAATGACAGTGATGCCGACGGGCTCGACCAACTGGTGCTCGTCGATGTCAGTAAAACCCGCAGCGCTCCCGTGGACAGTCCTCCGGCCGGCAACGATGCCACCGCGCAGTCTGTGCTGAATTCAACGGTCAGCATTACGCCCGCAGGGGCACCACTTCGGGGCACTCAACTCTTTTACGATCCGCGCATCG